>JANNYI010000462.1:0-28571 GCA_031410015.1 Betaproteobacteria bacterium
TGGGCGACATGGGCGAGGTCGGCGCCGACGGCCCGGCGTACCACCGCGAGATCGGTGTCTACGCGCGCGCGCGCGGCATCGACCGCCTGCTTGCCACCGGCGAGCTGGCGCGCGAGGCCGTCGCCGCCTTCGGCGCGCACGCCGAGCATTGCGCCGACATGGAGGCACTGGCGTTGCGGGCGCGTGCCGCGGCCGGCGCGGACGTCGCGATCCTCGTCAAGGGTTCCCGCTTCATGCGGATGGAGCGCGTCGTGGCGGCATTGACCGGCAGCGCGGCTGGCGGGACGCACTGATGCTGCTCGCGCTCGCCGAATGGCTGGAACAGTATGCCCGCGCGTTCAACGTATTCAGCTACATCACGCTGCGCGCCGTGCTGGCGACGATGACCGCGCTCGTGATCTCGTTCATTGTCGGTCCGAAGATGATCGCGTGGCTGGCGCGGATGAAGATCGGCCAGTCGGTGCGCGACGACGGCCCGCAGACCCACCTCGTCAAGGCCGGCACGCCCACGATGGGCGGCGCGCTGATCCTGGTGTCGATCGTGGTGACCACGCTGCTCTGGGGCGACCTCGCCAACCGCTTCGTGTGGGTGGTGCTGCTGGTCACGCTGGGCTTCGGCGCCGTCGGCTGGGTCGACGACTGGCGCAAGGTCGTCTACCGCAATCCCAAGGGCCTGTCGGCACGCGCCAAGTTCGCGTGGCAGTCGGTGATCGGGTTGACCGCCGCCATCTACCTCGCGTTCTCCATCTCCGCCCCCGACAACACGCAGTTCGTGCGCCTGTTCTCGGCGTGGGTGCAAAGCGGCTTCAACGTCGACCTCTCGCCCAAGGCCGACCTCATCGTGCCGTTCTTCAAGTCGATTTCCTATCCGCTGGGCGTGTGGGGATTCATCGCGCTGTCGTATTGCGTGATCGTCGGCACCAGCAACGCCGTGAACCTGACCGACGGCCTGGACGGGCTTGCGATCATGCCTACCGTGATGGTGGGCGGCGCGCTCGGCATCTTCGCGTACGTGGTCGGCAACGCGATCTTCGCGCGCTACCTCGGCTTCCCGCACATCCCCGGCGCGGGCGAGTTGGCGGTGATCTGCGGCGCGATCGCGGGCGCGGGTCTGGGCTTCCTCTGGTTCAACGCCTATCCCGCCGAAGTGTTCATGGGCGACGTCGGCGCGCTGGCGCTGGGAGCATCGCTCGGCACGATCGCGATCATCGTCCGGCAGGAGATCGTGCTGTTCATCATGGGCGGCGTCTTCGTCGTCGAGACGCTGTCGGTGATGATCCAGGTGATCTCGTTCAAGACCCGCGGCAAGCGCGTGTTCCGGATGGCGCCGATCCACCACCACTTCGAATTGCAGGGCTGGAAGGAGAACCAGGTCGTGGTGCGGTTCTGGATCATCACGATGCTGCTCGTCCTGTTCGGCCTCTCCACGCTGAAGCTGCGCTGACCATGAACTACACCGATCGCAACGTCGTCGTTCTGGGCCTCGGCCTCACCGGGCTCTCGCTCGCCCGGTTCCTCGTGCGGCAGGGCGCCCGCGTGCGCGTTGCCGACACGCGCCTCGAGCCGCCGTTTCGCGCGCAGCTTCTTGCCGCGTTGCCGCAGGTCCCGCTCGTCACCGGCGCCGTCACCGAGGCCACGCTGGCAGGCGCGGACCTGATCGCGATCAGCCCGGGGGTGCGCTGCGACCAGCCGCCCATCGTGGCGGCGCAGGCGCGCGGCGTCGAGGTGGTCGGGGACATCGAGCTCTTCGCGCGCGAGCTGCCGCCCGGGCAGAAGGTGCTGGCCATCACGGGGTCCAATGGCAAGACGACGGTCACCGCGCTGACCGGTGCGCTGTGCCGCGCCGCGGGCCTCACCACCATGGTCGCCGGCAACATCGGCGACGCGGTGCTCGACGTGCTGGCGCCGTTCCAGGACGCGGAGCGTGCGCAGCCGTGGCCGGACGTCTTCGTGCTCGAGTTGTCGAGCTTCCAGCTCGAGACCACGGCCTCGCTCGTTCCCACCGCCGCGGCCGTGCTCAACGTCACCGAGAACCATCTCGACCGCTATCCGGACTTCGCGGCCTATGCCGCCGCCAAGTCCCGCATCTTCATGCAAGGTGGGGTCCAGGTCGTCAATCGCGACGATCCGCTCTCCTCAGGCATGCGCATTCCGGGCCGCACCATCGAGTCGTTCGGCGGCAGCGTGCCGTCGGCGGAGGGCGAGTGGGGCCTCGTCCGCTTCGACGGCGTGACCTGGCTCGCCCACGGCGGCGGGTTGCTCGTGCCGATCTCGTCGCTTGCGCTCGTGGGCCGGCACAATGCGCTGAACGCGCTGGCCGCGCTCGCGCTCGTGTCGACCGTGGCGCGGATCGACCGCCGCATGCTCGATGCGCTGAAGGCCTTCGAAGGCCTGCCGCATCGGATGCAGCGCGTCGCCGAGGCCGGGCGGATCGTATTCATCGACGACTCGAAGGCCACGACCGTGGTCGCGACGCAGGCTGCGCTCGATGGTATCGAGCGGCCTGCCGTGCTGATTGCCGGTGGCGACGGCAAGGGGCAGGACTTTCGCGCGCTCAAGTCCTCGGTCGACGCCGACTGCCGCGCGGTACTGCTGATCGGCCGCGATGCGCCGTTGCTGGCGGCCGCGCTCGCCGGCACGCCGGCGCGGGTGGAACAGGTGGGCACACTCGACGCCGCCGTCGACCGTGCGCTGGTGCTGGCCGAGCCCGGCGATGCGGTCCTCCTGTCGCCGGCCTGTGCAAGCCTCGACCAGTTCGCGAACTTCGCCCAGCGCGGCGACCGCTTTGCCGAGCTGGTGCGTGCCCGCATCGCGGAAGCGGAGTTCCATGCGTAAGGCGACGACCCTTTCCGGTCCCGCGCGCGTGCTGGCGGCGCTCGCCCCGGTCATCGGCCCGGCGCGCGTCGCCGGAAGTATCGGCGCCTCGGCGGGCCGCGACGCCCGGGCGATGCACGTCTACGACGCGACGCTCGCATGGTCGGCGCTGCTGCTGCTCGCAATCGGCGTCGTGATGGTCTATTCGTCGTCGATCGCGATGGCGGAGACCTCGACCCATACCGGTTACCGGGCGTGGTATTTCCTCGCCCGGCACGCGACCTTCGTGGCGATCGGCCTGGCCGGCGCCGCGGCCATGTTCCAGGTGCCGGTGCGGGCGTGGCAGCGCGGCGCGCCCTGGATCTTCGTGGGCGGCGTCGTGCTGCTGATCCTGGTGCTCGTGCCGGGCATAGGCAAGGCGGTGAACGGTTCGCGGCGCTGGTTGTCCCTCTTCATCGTCAACGTGCAGCCCTCCGAGTTCATGAAGCTCGCCGTCGTGCTGTATGCGGCGAGCTATGCGGTTCGCCGCGCGCCGTTCCTGCATGCGCAGCAGCCGTTGAAGCAGACGCTGCTGCGCGGCTTCCTGCCGCTCTTTGCGGTGATGGTGATCATTGGCGGACTGCTGCTGCTGGAGCCCGACTTCGGCGCCTTCGTCGTCATCCTGGCGATCGCGTTCGGCATCCTCTTCCTCGGCGGACTGGACTGGCGGCTCTTCCTCGGGCTTGCCATGCTGTTGCCGGTCGCGCTCGCCGCGATCCTCGTCGCCGCGCCGTACCGGCTGCAGCGGCTTACCGCGTTTCTCGATCCATGGTCCGATCCGTTGGGCAAGGGGTACCAGCTCTCGCATTCGCTGATTGCGTTCGGGCGTGGCGAATGGTTCGGCGTGGGCCTTGGTTCAAGCGTCGAGAAACTCCTGTTCCTGCCCGAGGCGCATACCGACTTCCTGCTGGCGGTGGTGGCCGAGGAACTGGGCTTTGCCGGGGTGGCCGTCGTGCTGGCGCTCTTCGGCTGGCTGCTCTTTCGCGCTTACGCGATCGGGCGCCAGGCAGCGTTGCTGGCGCAACCGTTCGCCGCATTGGCGGCCCAGGGCATCGGCGTGTGGATCGGCTTCCAGGCGGTGATCAACATCGGCGTGAACATGGGCGTGCTGCCCACCAAGGGGCTGACGCTGCCGTTGCTGTCCTTCGGCGGCAGCGGGATTCTCGCAAACTGCATCGCGCTCGCGATCCTGCTGCGCATCGATTACGAGAACCGCCGCATCCTGCGCGGTTACACGGTATGAGCAACAGCATGACCGGCACCGTGATGATCACCACCGGCGGCACGGGCGGGCATATCTTCCCGGGGCTCGCGGTGGCCGCCGAGTTGACGCGCCGCGGCTGGAGCGTGTTCTGGCTGGGGACGCGCGACGGCATGGAATCGAAACTCGTGCCCCGGCATGGCGTCGACTTCGAAGGCATCGCATTCGGCAGCGTGCGCGGCAAGGGCCTGCGCCGGCTGCTGCTCGGCCCGTTTGCGATCATGCGCGCATGCTGGCAGGCCTCCGGCGTGCTCGGCCGGCGCCGCCCCAACGTCGTGATCGGCTTTGGCGGCTTCGCGTCGTTTCCCGGCGGCCTGATGGCGGTCGCCCGCAATACGCCGTTCATCGTGCATAACCTCGATGCCAAGGCGGGACTCGCCAATCGAGTCCTGGCCCATGGCGCCGACCGCATCCTCACCGGTTTCCCGGGCGTGCTCGGCGAGGGCCGCAACCCGCGTACGGAATGGGTCGGCAATCCACTGCGCGCCGAGATCGTGGCCATCGCGCCGCCGGAGGAGCGGCTGGCCGGACGCAGCGGGCCGCTCAGGTTGCTGGTACTCGGCGGCAGTCTCGGCGCCGTGGCGCTCAACGAATGCGTGCCGCGCGCGCTGGCGCTGATCCCGGTGGAGCAACGCCCGCTGGTCACGCACCAGGCGGGCGAGAAGCATTTCGGCGCGCTGCAGGCTGCGTACGCCGCAGCCGGCGTGGTCGCGGAATGCGTGCCCTTCATCGACGACATGGGCCGGCGCTATGCCGAGGCCGACCTCGTCATCGCTCGCTCGGGTGCGACAACGGTCGCCGAACTGTGTGCCGTCGGCATCGCCAGCGTGCTCGTGCCGTATCCGCACGCGGCAGACGACCATCAGCTCGACAATGCGCAACAGCTGTCCACCCGCGACGCCGCGGTGCTGGTGCTGCAGCGCGACCTCGACCCGAAGTCGCTGGCGGCGTGGTTGAGCCAGGTCGACCGGGTCCGCCTGCTGGCGATGGCGCGGTCCGCGCGCGCCCTGCGCAAGGCCGACGCGGTGGACCGCGTCGCGCAGGCCTGCATCGATCTCGGGACGCGCCGATGAAGCACAAGGTCAAGCGCGTGCACTTCGTGGGCATCGGCGGCGCCGGCATGAGCGGCATCGCCGAGGTGCTCGCCACGCAGGGCTTTATCGTCTCCGGCTCCGACCTTGCCGCCAGCGCGGTCACGCGCCGCCTGGCGAATCTGGGCGTGACGATCACGATCGGTCATGCGGCCGCGCACGTTGCCGACGCCAACGCGGTGGTGGTGTCGACGGCGGTCGCACCCGACAACCCGGAAGTGCTGGCTGCGCGCGAACGCGGCATCCCGGTCGTGCCGCGCGCGCTGATGCTGGCCGAGCTGATGCGCCTGAAGCAGGGCATCGCGGTGGCGGGCACGCACGGCAAGACCACGACCACCAGCCTCATCGCTTCGGTGCTGGCCGAAGGCGGGCTCGATCCGACGTTCGTGATCGGCGGCCGGCTCCTGTCCGCGGACGCCAATGCGCGCCTGGGCACCGGCGATTTCCTGGTCGCCGAGGCCGACGAGTCCGATGCTTCATTCCTCTACCTGTCCCCGGTGCTGGCGGTGATCACCAACATCGACGAAGACCACATGGAAACCTACGGGCACGATTTCGCGCGGCTCGCGCGTGCCTTCGTCGACTTCCTGCAGCGGCTCCCGTTCTACGGGGTCGCAGTCGTCTGCGTGGATGACGACCACGTGCGCGCGATTCTCCCGGAAGTCACCAAGCCGCTCATCACCTACGGCATTGCCGAAGACGCCGATGTCCGTGCGCTCGATGTGCGCAACGTCGGCGGCCGGATGACGTTCGTGGCGCGCGCCAAGGGTGCCAGGGATCTTGCCGTCGAACTGGCGATGCCCGGGCTGCACAACGTGCGCAACGCGCTCGCCGCCATCGCCGTCGGCCGCGAAGCGCAGGTGCCGGATGCCGCAATCGCGCGCGCGCTGGCCGAGTTCCGCGGCGTTGGCCGCCGCTTCCACCGGCACGGCGAGATTGCGCTGGACGGCGGCGGCGCCTTCACGCTCATCGACGACTATGGCCACCATCCGGTCGAGATGGAAGCCACGGTGACCGCCGCGCGCGAGAGCTTTCCCGGCCGGCGGCTCGTGCTCGCCTTCCAGCCGCATCGCTATACGCGCACGCGCGATCTCTTCGAGGATTTCGTGCGCGTGTTGTCCGGGGTCGATGTGTTGCTGCTGGCGGAGGTTTATCCGGCGGGCGAAGCGCCCATCGTCGCCGCCGACGGGCGCGCGCTGGCGCGCGCGGTGCGCGTGGTGGGCAAGGTCGAGCCGGTGTTCATCGAGGACATCGGCGAACTGCCGGATGCCATTCGCACGCTTGCCCGCGATGGCGACGTGATCCTGACCATGGGCGCCGGATCGATCGGCACCGTTCCGGCGATGTTGCTCCGATGATGATGACCGAACCCCGCCTCTGGACAGGCTTGCGCGGAACGCTGACGCGGGACGCACCGCTGGCGAAGTTCACCAGCTGGCGCGCCGGCGGCACCGCCGACCTCCTGTATCGCCCGGCCGATCGCGACGACCTGGCGCTGTTCCTGCGCCAGTTGCCGGAAGACGAGCCGTTGCTGGTGCTGGGGCTGGGCAGCAACACGCTGGTGCGCGACGGCGGCGTGCGCGGCACGGTGATCGTGATGCACAACCCGGGTGCCGCGCTCGCAGTGGCCGACGGGCTCGTCTACGCCGACGCGGGGCTGGCCAGTCCCAAGCTTGCGCGTTTCGCCGCCATTCATGGCTGCGCCGAAGCCGAGTTCCTTGCCGGGATTCCGGGGACGGTGGGCGGTGCGCTCGCGATGAATGCGGGATGCTATGGCGGCGAGACATGGCGCCATGTCGCCCGCGTCGAGACGCTCGATCGGCGTGGTGAATTTTCAGTCAGCGTTCCCGCGGACTACGCGATCGGCTACCGCAGCGTACGCAATCGCGACGGGACGACTGTCGCGGGAATCTTCACCGCCGCATGGTTCCGGTTTCCGGAAGGCGACCCGGTGCAGGCGCGTGCGCGGATCAAGGAGTTGCTGAGCAAGCGCATTGCGGCGCAGCCGCTCGCGCTGCCGAATGCCGGCAGTGTCTTTCGCAATCCGCCGGGCGACCACGCCGCTCGGCTGATCGAGGCCTGCGGCCTCAAGGGCCATGCGCTGGGCGCGGCGCGCGTATCCGAAAAACACGCCAACTTCATCGTCAATCCCGGCGGGCGCGCGCGCGCCGCCGACATCGAGGCATTGATTGCGCTGGTGCGCGCGACCGTGGCGGAGAAGACCGGGGTCGATCTCGAAGCCGAAGTCCGCATTGTTGGAGTGGTCGCATGAACGGCGTCACCGATTTCGGCAAGGTTGCCGTGCTGCTGGGCGGGCCCTCGTCGGAGCGCGAGGTGTCGCTGATGTCCGGCAACGGCGTGCTGGGCGCGCTGCGCAGCCAGGGTGTCGATGCCCATCCCTTCGATCCCGCCGAACGCGACCTGTGGGATTTGAAACGCGAAGGCTTCGACCGCGTTTTCATCGCGCTGCACGGCCGCTTCGGCGAGGACGGCACCGTGCAGGGCGCGCTCGAGACGCTGCACATCCCCTACACCGGCAGCGGCGTGATGGCGTCCGCGCTGGCGATGGACAAGTGGCGCACCAAGCTCGTCTGGCTGGCCAGCGGGATTCCGACGCCGGGCTATCGGGTGGCCACCGCCGCCACGGACTGGATGCAGGTGGTGGCCGAGCTCGGCCTGCCGCTGATCGTGAAGCCGGCCCGCGAAGGTTCGACCATCGGCATCACCAAGGTGGCGCGCGTGGACGGCAGCGAGCTGGCCGACGCATGGCGTGCGGCTGCGGAGCACGACGACCTGGTGCTGGTGGAGGAATTCGTCACGGGGCAGGAACTCACCGCCGCCATCGTCAACGGCGTCGCCCTGCCACTGATCCGGATCGAGGCGCCGCAGGGCAACTACGATTATCACAGCAAGTACTTTTCCGACGAGACGAAGTATTTCTGCCCGGCCGGGCTGCCCGAGGCGAAGGAGCGGGAGATCCGCGCAATGGCATTGCGCGCCTTCGAAGTCGTCGGCTGCCGCGGCTGGGGCCGCCTCGACCTGATCCTGCGCGCCGATGGCAGCTTCTCACTGCTCGAGGTGAACACGTCGCCGGGCATGACGGGGCACAGCCTCGTGCCGATGGCCGCGCGCGCGGCAGGCATGGAATTTCCGCAACTGTGCGTCGAGATCCTGCGAGGCGCGCATGTGGGATGACGCGCGCCAGATGAATGCGCTGGCCATCACGCTGGCGGCGATCACGCTCGTGGGCGTCACGGTCGCCGCGGTCATCTGGAGCGTGCGCCAGCCGGTTTTCGCATGGCAGGAAGTGGTGGTCACGACGCCGCTCGAGCGAACCAACGGCGCGCAGCTCGAGACGGTCATCCGCGAGGACCTGGCCGGCACGTTCTTCACGATGGACCTCGCCCGCGCCCGAGCAGCGCTGCGGCAGGTGCCATGGGTGCGCGATGTCTCGCTGCGCCGGCAATGGCCGCACCGGCTCGAGCTCGCCGTGGATGAGCACGAGCCGCTGGCCCGCTGGAACGACGGGGCGCTGGTCAGCACCCGCGGCGAAGTCTTTGCCGCGCGTGCCGACGATGGGCTGCCCCTCTTCGAAGGTCCGGATGGCACGGCCGCCGACATGCTCGCGCGCTACGAGGCGTGGGGCAGCGAGCTGCAGCCGCTGGGCCTCACGATCCGCGAGATCCGCATGTCGCCGCGCGGCGGCTGGCGGTTGAAGACGATCGGTGCCGACGGGCCGCTGACGCTCGAGCTTGGACGCGACGAGCCCGAGGCGCGCCTTGCGGGTTTCGTCGCCGCCCATGCGCGGACACTGGGCGCGCTGGCGCGTTCCGGGACGCGGGTCGATGCAGTCGACCTGCGGTATCGCAATGGCTTCGCGGCGCGGATTCCGACGTTCCGCGAAAAGAACGCACGGCCCGCAGCATGACCAGGACAAGGATGGCGGCATGGTGAAGGACAGCAAGAATCTGATCGTCGGACTCGACATCGGCACGTCGAAGATCGTGGCGGTCGTGGCGGAGGTCACGCCCGAAGGCGCACTCAACATCATCGGGATGGGCACGCAACCGTCGCGCGGCCTGAAGAAAGGCGTGGTCGTCAACATCGAGGCAACGATGGCGTCCATCCAGCGCGTGCTGGAGGAGGCGGAGCTGATGGCCGACTGCCAGATCAAGGAGGTTTACACCGGCATCGCGGGCAGCCACATCCGCTGCTACACGTCGCACGGCATGGTCGCAATCAAGGAGAAGGAAGTCACGCAGGCCGACATCGACCGCGTGGTGGACACGGCCAAGGCCATTCCCATTCCCAACGACCAGCAGATCCTGCACATCGTGCCGCAGGGCTTCACGATCGACGGCCAGGAGGATGTGCGCGAGCCGCTCGGCATGAGCGGCGTGCGTCTCGAAGTGGACGTGCACATCGTGACCGGCGCGGTGTCGGCGGTGGAGAACGTCACCAAGTGCATCCGCCGCTGCGGCATCGAGGTGCGCGACGTGATCCTGCAGCCGCTCGCGTCCGCCACCGCGGTGCTGTCCGAGGACGAGAAGGACCTGGGCGTGTGCCTGATCGACATCGGTGGCGGCACGTCCGACATCGCGGTCTATGCCGGTGGCGCGATCCGCCACACGGCGGTGATCCCGATTGCCGGCGACCAGGTGACCAACGACATCGCGATGACGCTGCGCACGCCCACCAAGGATGCGGAGGAACTCAAGGTTCGCTTTGGGTGCGCGCTGCGCCAGCTGGCCGACGCCAACGACATCATCGAGGTGCCCGGCGTGGGCGAGCGCGCGCCGCGCAAGCTGTCGCGGCCGATGCTGGCCGAGGTGATCGAGCCCCGGATCGAGGAGCTCTTCCAGTTCGTGCAATCGGAAGTGCGGCGCAGTGGCTTCGAGGAAATGATCTCGTCGGGCGTGGTGGTCACCGGCGGCTCGTCGCAGCTGCAGGGGCTGGCCGAGCTGGGCGAGGAAGTCTTCCACATGCCGGTACGCATCGGCGTGCCGATCTACGCCGGTGGCCTTGCGGAGGTGGTCAAGAACCCGCGCTATGCCACGGCCATCGGCCTCCTGATGGAAGGGCGCGATCAGTTCCTGCGCGGCGAGGCGGCCCGGGCGCAGGTGGCGGGCATCGGCGGTGCCGCCGAGCGGATGAAGCAGTGGTTCAAGGCGAATTTCTAGAAGAACAGTGAGTCAGGGTCCCGTGGTTTTCATTTTTTGGTTCGTTTCGACAGGAGAACAGCATGTTTGAGATCATCGATCAGGCACCGCAGGACGGCGCAATCATCAAGGTCATCGGGGTGGGCGGATGCGGCGGCAACGCCGTGGAGCACATGATCAGCCGCGGCCTGACCGGCGTGGAATTCATCTGCGCCAACACCGACGCGCAGGCGTTGAAACGCTCCACCGCGCGGACCCAGCTGCAGCTGGGCTCCACGCTCACCCGCGGCCTGGGCGCGGGCGCCAAGCCCGAGATCGGGCGCGATGCGGCGATGGAGGACCGCGACCGCATTGCCGAGATGATCACCGGCGCCGACATGCTGTTCATCACCGCGGGCATGGGCGGGGGCACCGGCACCGGCGCGGCACCGGTCATCGCGGACATCGCGAAGAACATGGGCATCCTCACCGTCGCCGTCGTCACGCGGCCGTTCAAGTTCGAAGGCAAGCGCCAGCGCGTGGCGCAAAGCGGGATCGAGGAGCTGCAGAAGAAGGTCGACTCGCTGATCATCATCCCCAACGACAAGCTGATCGACGTGCTCGGCGACGACATCGCGCTGCTCGATGCCTACGCCGCTGCCAACGATGTGCTGCGCGGCGCGGTTGCCGGCATCGCCGAGGTGATCAACAACGCCGGTCTCGTCAACGTCGACTTTGCCGACGTGCGCACGGTGATGGGCGAAGTCGGCATGGCGATGATGGGTTCGGCCACAGCGACCGGCGTCGAGCGCGGCCGCCTTGCGGCCGAACAGGCGGTGAAGAGCCCGCTGCTGGAGGACGTGGACCTGGCAGGCGCGCGCGGCGTGCTCGTCAACGTCACCGCCTCGGCCGGACTCAAGATGAAGGAATACTACGAGGTGATGGATACGATCAAGGCGTTCACCGCCGACGATGCAATGGTGATCGTGGGTACCGTGATCGACGATACGATGGGCGACGGGCTGCGCGTCACGATGATCGCCACAGGCCTGGGCGGCGTGGCGGCCAAGGAAATCAGGCAGAAACCGCGGCTCGAGATCCTCGAATCGGTGGGCGTCACGCAGCGCACCGGCACGGATGGCGTGGGCGTTCCGGTGGAAACAATCGACTACGAGCGCCTCGATGCACCCGCGGTCGTGCGGCGCGGGCGTTCGTCGTCGCCGGCGCCGACGTCGGCCACCTTCGACGCCACGGACATCCCCGCGTTCCTGCGCAAGCAGGCCGATTAGGTCGGGCACGGCCGCCCCGCGCGCGTCATGTCCACTGTCGTCCAGGCGGTCGGCAGGGCGGTCGGGGCGACCGCTCCTGACTTGCCGTCCTTCCGGGCGCAATGCCCACAACGGCCGCCGAAGGGCGTGTTTCTTCCCGGTCGACGTGGTACACTTTGAGGCTAAGCCCTTGAACCAACGCAACAATACGACAGGTCCGCCGGCTACCCCGATGCTGAAGCAGCGCACATTGAAGAACGCGACCAAGACCACCGGCGTGGGCTTGCACACGGGGGCGCGCGTCGCACTCGGGTTGCGGCCGGCGCCGCCGGACACCGGCATCGTGTTCCACCGCACGGATCTGCCCGGCATGCCGTCGATTGCCGCGCGTGCCGCCAATGTCGGCGACACGCGGCTGTCGTCGACGTTGAAGGGCGAGGGGACCAGCGTGTCGACGGTGGAGCACCTGATGTCGGCGTTGGCCGGCATGGGCATCGACAACCTGCACGTCGATATCGCCGGTCCGGAAATACCCATCATGGACGGCAGTGCCGGCCCGTTCGTATTCCTGCTGCAATCGGCCGGCATCGTTGAGCAGTCGGTCTCGAAGCGTTACCTGCGGGTCGTGCACACCGTCGAAGTGAAGGACGGCGACAAATGGGCGCGCTTCGAACCCTGCGACGGCTTCAAGCTCGACTTCACGATCGACTTTCCGCATCCGGTGTTCGGCCTCGAGAACCGGCACGTCGTGGTCGACTTCGCCGAGCATTCATATGCGAAGGAAGTGGCACGCGCGCGCACCTTCGGCTTCATGCAGGACGTCGAAGCCATGCGCGCCGCCGGCCTCGGCTTGGGCGGCAGCCTGCAGAATGCCGTCGTCCTCGACGAATTCGGCGTGCTGAACAGCGAAGGCCTGCGTTACGACAACGAATTCGTGCGGCACAAGGTGCTCGATGCGATCGGCGACCTGTATCTGCTGGGACACCCGCTGATCGGCCAGTACACGGCCTACAAGTCCGGACACGCGCTCAACAACCAGCTGGCGCGCGCGCTGCTGGCCCGTCCCGACGCCTTCGAGATCGTCACCTTCACCGATGCCGCCACGGTGCCGACGGCGTTTCACGACTGGTCGCCCAATCCGGCGTGATCTGTTCGCGCGGTCGCGCGGACACGTCGAGCCAGCGAAGGCACGCACCCGTGGTACTCGTCCGGCTGCTCCTGTTTCTTGCCCTCGCGACCATTGTCGTCGCGACGGTCATGTACCTGTTCAAGAAAGATCGCCGCTACCTGCGCTTTATCTGGCAGGTGATCAAGTACACGATCATGCTGCTGGCTGGCGTCCTGGTGTTTTATGCGTTCGAGCGGCTGGTCTTGATGGCCTGAAGGCGACAAACGCCGCTTATCGTCGCTTAATTTCGTCCAAGATCGACTAACCGCCGCGCCGCATCAGCCGCTCGACGGACGCCCGCAGTGGACCCGCAGGCAACGTCCGGGCCAGCCGGCCCAGAGCGATGGTATCCACTCTATCTCGTTGAATTTTATTGGGTTTGTCGGTTTCCTGCGGACCGACGCCGACTTGCACGCGCAACCGTAATTCAGTAAAGTCCCATCCTTCCCGGCGCAGGCTGGCAAGAACGTCGGGCGAACGCTGGCGAACCACCGCAGAAATGGCGCCGGCGCAAACAGTCAGCACCAATGTCGTGGTCGAGGTCTCCGCCGCCCGCACCCGGTCCGCGAAAGCGCGGGGCAGGCATCGGCGTACGGCGTCGGTCACGCGAGCTTCACGCTCGGCGCGCTGGTGCCACGCCGCGATTTGCGTGTCGGCGGCAAGAACGCGCGAGAGCGATTGCATGGAAACGGGTCGGGCCACGATGTCCTGGAATTCGAATCAAGCGCCCGCTGTGGCGCACGCGGGGAGGTTACAGGATTGAACATCATTCTGGTCGCAGGTGCCAATGCGCGAGCACGCACGGTCACGCTGGATTGGCGCCACTGGACGGTCGGCGGCGCCGGCCTGCTGGTTGTCTTCCTCGCCTTCACGTTCGCCTTCAATTTCGTGACGCTGAAGTGGGCCGCGTCGGCACAGCTGCCGTGGCTGCAGCGCATCGTGCTGGCGGATCAGCGCGAGGAAGCCGCCCGCGTGAGCGAGAAAGTGCAGGTCCACCTCAATACGATGGCGATGCGGCTGGGCGAGCTGCAGGCGCAGATGATGCGGTTGGACGGTCTCGGCGACCGCCTGGCCAGGACCGCAGGGCTCAAACCCCAGGAGCTGCCGACGCTGCAACCCGGCACGATACCTGGCCGTGGCGGCGCCGAGTCGAACCTGCCGTCGCGCAACCTGTCCGTGCAGGAATTCTCGGACCTCGTCGCTGTTCTCGCGCGGCAGATGGATGCGCGGTCCGATCAGCTGTCGGTGCTCGAAGCGCTGCTGGTCCACGATTCCGCCAACCGCAAATTCCTGCCCACGCTCTATCCGATCCTGGATGGCTGGTATTCGTCCAATTTCGGCTACCGCATCGATCCTTTCAGCGGCCAGCAGTCGATGCACGAAGGCATCGACTTCCCCGCGGAAGCGGGAACGTCCATCGTCGCCGCGGCCAGCGGCAAGGTGGTCTTCGCGGAGTGGCATACCCAGTATGGTAAAATGCTCGAAATTGATCACGGCAACGGACTGGTGTCGCGTTATGCGCACGCGTCCAACCTGCTGGTCAAGGAAGGCGACCTCGTCGTGCGCGGCCAACGCGTGGCCATCGTTGGGTCCACGGGACGGTCCACCGGTCCGCACCTTCACTTCGAGGTCCGGTTGAACGGCGTGCCGCAGAATCCGGCACGCTTCCTCCAGACGCCCAATCTGAGCTGATTTCGATCCGGAACAGGCGGCAAGCGGGGTGAGGCGGTCCTCACCCCTTGTTTTTTGCCGATCCGGCATCAAGTTTCCCTGCGACGGTCCCGCCCGATGATCTCCAATATCCTTACCCGAATCTTCGGCAGCCGCAACGAGCGGCTGCTGAAGCAATTTGCCCAGGTCGTGCGCCAGATCAACGGGCTCGAGCCCGCGATGGCGGCGCTGTCCGACGACGACCTGCGCGGCAAGACCGTTGCGTTCAAGAGCCGCATTGCCGCGGGCGAAGCGCTCGATGCCGTCCTGCCCGAGGCCTTCGCCGTCGTGCGCGAGGCCAGCAAGCGCGTTCTGCAGATGCGCCACTTCGATGTGCAGCTGATCGGCGGCATGGCGCTGCACAACGGCAAGATCGCGGAAATGCGCACCGGCGAAGGCAAGACGCTGGTCGCCACGTTGCCCGCATACCTCAATGCGCTGTCCGGCAAGGGCGTGCACGTGGTCACGGTCAACGACTACCTGGCCCAGCGCGACGCCGAATGGATGGGTCGCATCTACAAGTTCCTCGGGCTGACCGTCGGCGTGAACCTCTCGCAGATGCAGCACGACGACAAGCAGGTGGCCTACGCCGCGGACATCACCTACGGCACCAACAACGAATTCGGCTTCGACTACCTGCGCGACAACATGGTGTTCGCGCCCGGCGAGCGCGTGCAGCGCACGCTCTCCTATGCCATCGTCGACGAGGTCGACTCCATCCTGATCGACGAGGCGCGCACGCCGCTCATCATCTCGGGCCAGGCCGACGACAACGTCGAAATGTACTACCGGCTGAACGAGCTGGCGCCCAAGCTGACGCGGCAGCCCGACGAAAAGGGGCCGGGCGACTTCTGGGTCGACGAAAAGGCGCACCAGGTGCTGCTGTCCGAAGCGGGGCACGAGCACGCCGAGGCCATCCTCGGCCAGGCGGGGCTCATTCCCGCGGGCTCGGGCCTCTACGATGCGGCCAACATTTCGCTGATGCATCACCTGTATGCCGCGCTGCGCGCGCACTCGCTCTATCACCGCGACCAGCACTACGTCGTGCAGAACGGTGAGGTGGTGATCGTCGACGAATTCACGGGGCGCCTCATGTCCGGCCGACGCTGGTCGGACGGCCTGCACCAGGCGGTCGAGGCGAAGGAAGGCGTGCCGATCCAGCGCGAGAACCAGACGCTGGCGTCGATCACGTTCCAGAACTACTTCCGGATGTACGGCAAGCTTTCCGGCATGACCGGCACTGCCGACACCGAGGCCTTCGAGTTCCAGCAGATCTATCACCTCGAGACGATCGTCATTCCCACGCACATGCCGATGGTGCGCAAGGATGCCAACGACCTCGTGTTCCGCACGTTCCAGGAAAAGGTCGACGCGATCATCGCGGACATCAAGGATTGCTACGCGCGCGGCCAGCCGGTCCTGGTCGGCACCACGTCGATCGAGAATTCCGAGCTGCTGTCGAAATACCTGCAGAAGGAAAACCTGCCGCACGAAGTGCTGAACGCGAAGCAGCATGCGCGCGAAGCGGAGATCGTCGCGCACGCGGGCCAGTCGAAGGCCATCATGATCGCCACCAACATGGCGGGACGGGGCACGGACATCGTGCTGGGCGGCATGCTGGAGCCGCTTGTCCTCAAGGTGCGCGACGACGAGTCGCTGCAGCCGGAGGAAAAGGAACGCGAGATCGCGAAGATGCGCGGCGACTGGCAGGTGCGCCACGATGCCGTGGTGAAGGCGGGCGGCCTCCACATCATCGGCACCGAGCGGCACGAATCCCGACGCATCGACAACCAGCTGCGCGGTCGCGCCGGGCGCCAGGGCGACCCCGGTTCGTCGCGCTTCTATCTCTCGCTCGAGGATCCGCTGCTGCGCATCTTCGGCGGCGAGCGGCTTGGCGTGATCATGCAGAAATTGAAGATGCCCGACGGCGAACCGATTGAGCATCCGATCGTCAATCGGTCGATCGCCAAGGCGCAGAACCGTGTCGAATCGCGCAACTTCGACATTCGCAAGCAGCTGCTCGAATACGACGACGTCGCCAACGACCAGCGTCGCGTGATCTACCAGCAGCGCAACGAATTGCTCGAGGGCGATGATGTCGCCGATACCGTGCGCAACATGATCCGCGGGCAGCTCGAGGACACGGTCAAGCTGTACGTGCCGCCGGACTCGGTCGAGGAGCAGTGGGACGTGCCCGGGCTCCAGACCGCGCTTGCCGCCGACTACCAGCTGGCCCCGCCGATCGCGGAATGGATGCACGACGACGCCAACCTCACCGACGAGACGGTGCGCGAGCGCATCGCCGACATGGCCGCCAAGGCCTGGAGCGACCGCGCGGAGCAGGTCGGTCCCGAGCTCATGCGCCAGTTCGAGCGCAACCTCATGTTGCAGACCGTCGACCATCATTGGCGCGACCATCTGTCGTCGCTCGATCACCTGCGGCAGGGCATCCATCTGCGCGGCTATGCCCAGAAGAATCCCAAGCCGGAATACACGCGCGAGGCCTTCGAACTGTTCTCGGAGATGCTCGACCGCATCAAGCAGGACGTCGTCAAGGTCGTGCTGACCGTGCAGGTACGCGGCGAAGAGGACGTGCGCGCCGTCGAGGAAGCCGAGGCGGTCACCAACGTCAGGTACCAGCATGCCGACTACGAGGAAGCGCTGGCTGCCACCGCGGCCGATGGCGACGTCGCGGTCGCAGCGGCGCCCCCGTTCACGCGCGCCGGCGAGAAGGTCGGCCGCAACGATCCGTGCCCCTGCGGCTCGGGCAAGAAATACAAGCACTGCCACGGCCGGATCTGAAGCACCGTACCCGGCCGCTCGGTTGCGTCGATGCCCGTTCTCTACACTCCGCCCACGCCCGCGTCGCTGCTGCCCGTAGCGGGCGTCATGCTCGGCACGGCGGCCGCCCGGATCAAGGCCTGGGCGCGCGACGACGTGCTGCTGGTTGCCTGCGCGCCCGGTACCGTGGCGGCCGGCGTGTTCACCCGCAACCGCTTCTGCGCCGCGCCGGTGATCGTGTGCCGCGAACACCTGCAGCGGCAGCATGGCGGCGGCGCGGAATTTCGCGCGCTCATCGTCAATGCCGGCAATGCGAACGCGGGCACCGGTGAACCCGGATTGGCCGATGCGCGGGCGGAGTGCGTCGCTGTGGCCCGGATGCTCGACTGCGCCCCCGAATCGGTACTGCCGTACTCCACCGGCGTGATCATGGAGCCGCTGCCGCTCGACCGCATTCTTGCGGGCCTGCCGGAGGCGCACGCTGCGCTGCGCGCCGACGGCTGGTTTGCCGCGGCCAGCGCCATCATGACCACCGATACCGTGCCCAAGGGCGCGTCGCGGCAGGTCGCGATCGACGGCGTCACGGTCACCGTCACCGGCATCGCCAAGGGCGCCGGCATGATCCACCCCGACATGGCGACGATGCTGTCGTTCATGGCCACCGATGCGCCGGTCGAGGCGGCGTTGCTGGCGCGGATCGCGCGCGAGGTGGCGGATGTTTCCTTCAATGGCGCCACCATCGATGGCGATACCTCGACCAACGACAGTTTCGTGCTGGCCGCCACCGGCCGGGCCGCGTTACCGCCGCTGCGCGATCCGGCGGATCCGCGGGTGGCGCTGTTGCGCGGCGCGATCGAGGCGTGCGCCGTGGAGCTGGCGCAGGCCATCGTGCGCGACGGCGAAGGTGCCACCAAGTTCATCGCGATTCGCGTCGAAGGCGGGCGCGACGTCGAGGAGTGCAAGCGCATCGCATTCGGCATCGCCCACTCGCCGCTGGTCAAAACGGCGTTCTTTGCCTCCGACCCCAATCTGGGACGCATCGTCTGCGCGATCGGCAATGCCGCCGCACCGGACCTCGATCCCGCAGGAGTCTCCTTCTGGCTCGACGATGTTCTGGTGGTCGACCGCGGCGGGCGTTCGGCGGGCTATCGCGAGGAAGACGGCAAGCGCGTGATGCTCCAGCAGGAAATCGGCATCCGCGTCGCCCTGTCGCGCGGCGTGGCGGCAGCCACCGTGTGGACCTGCGATTTCTCGCACGACTACGTGTCGATCAATGCCGACTACCGGTCCTGACGCGGCAGCCGCGCTGGCCACGCTGATCGCGCGGGCCGAACGGGTGCTGGCGCGGGTGGAATCCCTGCTTCCGGCTGCGGACCTCGATCTCGACTGGAAGCGTGTGACCGCGGCGCGCTGGCGCAAGCGGGCCGGGCGCGGTTACCTGCAGGCTGTCGCGCATCCGCATCTCATCGACGGCGATGCGCTGGTGGCCATCGACGCGCAGAAAAAAATCATCGACCGTAACACGCGCCAGTTCGTCGCCGGCGTGCCTGCCAACAACGTGCTGCTCACCGGCGCGCGCGGTACCGGCAAGTCGTCGCTGGTGAAGGCGATGCTGGCCAGGTATGCGAACCGCGGGCTGCGGCTGATCGAGGTGGACAAGACCGACCTGGTCGACCTGCCGGACATCGCCGAGCGCCTGGCCGGCCGCCCCGAGCACTTCATCATCTTCTGCGACGACCTCACCTTCGATGCCGGCGATGCCGGTTACAAGGCGCTGAAGGTGATGCTCGACGGGTCGATCACCTCCGGCGCGCCGAACATCGTCATCTACGCAACGTCGAATCGCCGGCACCTGCTGCCCGAGTACTTCAGCGAAAACCTCGAGACGAAGCATGTCGGCGACGAGGTTCATCCCGGCGAAACGGTCGAGGAGAAAATCTCGCTGTCGGAGCGGTTCGGCCTCTGGGTCTCGTTCTATCCGTTCACACAGGACGATTACCTCGCCGCGGTGCGCGGCTGGCTTGCGCATTTCGGCGTGAAGGCCGCCGCCGGCCGCGACGACGACGCACGCGTGCGCGATGCGCTGCAGTGGGCGTTGCAGCGCGGCTCGCGCAGCGGTCGCGTCGCCTGGCAATACGCCCGCAATGTCGCCGGGTCGGAAGCAACGAAGCCGCATCGCAAGTGAGCGGAGGCAAGGTCCACGTGGCGGCGGCCGTGCTCGTGCGCCCGGATGGACAGGTCCTGCTGGCCCAGCGCCCGCCCGGGAAGGCCTACGCCGGCTACTGGGAGTTTCCCGGCGGCAAGCTCGAGCGCGGCGAAACGCCGCATGCGGCGCTGGTGCGCGAACTGCGCGAGGAGCTGGGCATCGAAGTGCGCCGCGCCGCACCGTGGCTGGTGCAGGAATTCGTTTACCCGCACGCCCATGTTGAACTGCATTTCTTCCGCGTGTTCGATTGGGATGGCGAGCTGTTCGGCCACGACGGGCAGGCCTTTGCGTGGCAGACCCCGGGCGGCTGGGATGTCGCACCGCTGCTGCCGGCCAACACGCGCATCCTGGCGGCGCTCGCGCTGCCACCGGTCTATGCGATCACCAATGCGGCAGCAATAGGAGAGGAGGCGCTGCTCGCGCGTGCGCGCACCGGGTTTGCCGCGGGACTGCGGTTGCTGCAGGTTCGCGACAAGGAGTGGCCGCTGGTGCGCCGCGTGGCGTTGGCCTCGCGCCTCGTGCCGCTGGCCGCCACGCACGGCGCGACGCTTCTGTTCAACGGCACGGCGGAGGAGGCGCGCGCGGCGGGTTGCGGCGGGGTCCACTGGAGTGCGGCCGCGCTCGATTGCGCTGCAGAAAGGCCGGCGGATCTCGTGGTCGCCGCTTCCTGTCACACGGCCGCCGAACTCGCGCGCGCCGGTGCGCTGCAACTCGACTTCGCGGTGCTGGGGCCGGTGGCGCCCACACCATCCCATCCTGGTGCGCCGACGCTGGGCTGGGCTGCATTCGCCGCAATCGCGGTGGACACGCGCCTGCCCGTTTACGCGCTGGGCGGTCTCGGCCGTTGCGATCTGCAGGTCGCGATCGCGTATGGCGCGCAGGGTGTCGCGCTGATGCGCGGGGGCTGGACCGACCTGCCTGACTAGTCGTCGCGCTCGCGTGACGCGGGCACGCCAGGTTCGGGTTCATCATCCGCAGGATCCACGGCCGCCACGCGATAGCGCTCGTCGGCCCAGGCGCCGAGGTCGATCAACTTGCAGCGTTCGGAGCAGAAGGGCCGGAACGGCGACGCGGCGCTCCACGGCACCGGGTGGCCGCAGGTGGGGCAGCTGACGACGCGCGGCGTGACCACCGGGATGGCCGTCCGCTACAGATTGCAGAACATGAGGTCGAACTCGACGTCGTGTTCGAACACGCTGCCGCGGTCCAATCCCGACACGCCGAGAAAGCGGATGTTGAGCGCGTATTTGTTGGCGCTGATCTCCGGCACGCAGGCGTGTTCTTTCGCCAGTGTCAGCCGCAGCAGTTGCGCCACCTTGGTGGTGGTCAGCATCAGCTGGAACACGCCACGATAGGCAATGTGGCGGCTGGCGCGTCCGTTGTCGCGCAACAGCTTCAGCACGATCGCCGAACCCGCGCGGGTCGGCGCAAACGGCTCGATCCAGCCCTTGAGATCGTTGCGGCGGGCGCCGGGATCCTGGTGCAGCCACCAATGGTAGGCCGGCAGGTCGAACTCGCAGACGCCGCCAGGTATGGCCGTGCGCTGCTTGATGGCCATCAGCCATTCGTTTTCGCGCAGGTGCGCACCGACCTTGCCCGCCTGTCCCAGCAGCTGACCGTTCACGCTGTCGATCTGCGCTAGCAGCAATTCGAGTTCCTGCTGGTCGATCTGCGCGTTGTTGCGCAGCGGTCCCAGCATCTGCTTCTGCCGCTCCAGTTCCTGCAGCAGGTCCGTCTTCAGATCCGCGCGCGCGGCCACGTCGGCGATTTCGAACAGCGCGAGCAGTGCTGCGTGGTGATCCGGGGCGCCTTCCTGCGCGGCAAAGTAGCCGACGCGCCCGAACAGGTCTTCGAGGCGCATCAATGTGCGCACGCGTTCGTTCAGCGGATGTTCGTAACGTATCACTTCGGTTCGGCCTTGCGCGATTCTGCGCCATTCTCCGGGGAACTGCGCGCCGGTTCAAGCGCGCCGTGGTTCCGCGCCTCGTTCCGGTAGAACGCATCGAGCCTTGCCACCTGTGGCGCGAGGGCCGCGCGGGTGCCGGCATTGTCGATCACGTCGTCGGCGCGGGCGAGCCGCGCGGCGCGCGGGAGTTGGACGGCCATGATTTCCCGCACCGCTGCGGCCGACAGTGCGCTGCGCGCCATCACCCGCTCGACCTGCAGTTCCTCCGGACAGTCCACCACCAGGACCCGGGCGACGCGCGGCAGCAGCGTTCCGCGCTCGAGCAGCAACGGCACGCTGAGGAGCCCGTAGGGTCCGTTCCATTGCGCGATCGCGGCATCGAGCACGTCGTGGATCAATGGATGCAGCACCGCCTCGAGGCGCCGGCGCTGTGCGGGATCGGCGAACACCGTTGCGCGCAGCCACCGCCGGTCGAGCGAGCCGTCGGCCCCGGCCGCCTGTGGACCGAACGCCGCCAGCACCGCCCCATGCCCCGGTTGCCCAGGCGCGGTGACGGCATGAGCGGCTTCGTCAGCGTCGGCGAGATCGGCGCCGAGCGCGACGAATGCCCTGGCGACCTCCGATTTTCCGCTCCCGATGCCGCCCGTCAGTCCGACGACGTAGGCCATCAACCGGGAAAGTAGACCCGGAGCAACGTCGGCCCGAAGAAGAGGGCCACGGCCCCGGCAATCGCAAGGTAGGGGCCGAAGGCCAGCGGCACGTTGTGGTCGCGGCCCTTGAACGCGACGAGCGCGATGCCGATGAAGGCGCCCACGACCGACGAGCCGAGCACGATCAGCGGCAGCATCTTCCAGCCGAGCCATGCGCCCAGCGCCGCGAGCAACTTGAAATCGCCGTAGCCCATGCCCTCCTTGCCGCGGATCAGCTTGAACAGCCAGAAGATCGTCCACAGCACGAGATAGCCGGCGATGGCGCCGACCACCGCTTCCTGCAGCGGCACGAACAGACCGTACAGGTTGGCGATGAGCCCGCCCCACAGCAGCGGCAGGGTCAGGTTGTCGGGCAGGAATTGCGTGTCGAAGTCGATGCCGGTGAGCGCCAGCAGCGTCCACAGGAAGACACATGCCGCCACCCCCTGCCACGTCGGACCGAACTTGACGACGGCCGCCGCTGCCAGCGCGCCTCCGAGCAGTTCGACGATAGGGTAGCGGGCCGAGATGGCCACGCCGCACGCCGAGCACTTGCCGCGCAATGCCAGCCACGACACGACCGGGATGTTCTCGAGCAGCGTGATCTGATGGTTGCAGGCCGGACACGCGGAACGCGGCACGGCCAGGTTGTACCGCGGCAATTCGGCGACGGTCTCGCCGCGCAGCTCGGCGGCTTGCGCGTGCCAGCCGCGCTCCATGATCTTCGGCAGCCGGTGGATGACCACGTTGAGAAAACTGCCGACGCATAGCCCCACGGCGGCGGCCACCACGGTGGCGACCACCGGATCGAGGAGCATGGACGGCATCGGCGCGAGACTGCCGGCAGCGTCAGACGACGGAACCGAGCTTGAAGATCGGAAGGTACATCGCGACCACGAGGCCGCCAATCACGACGCCCAGGAACACGATGATGATGGGCTCCAGCAGGCTGGAGAGCGCCGCCACCGCATCGTCGACTTCACGCTCGAAATACTCGGCGACCTTGCCCAGCATGTTGTCGAGCGAACCCGATTCCTCGCCGATCTGGATCATCTGCAGCACCATCGTCGGGAAGAGGCCGGTGTTGGCCATCGAGTTGGTGAGGCTGGTGCCTGTGCTGACTTCGGTCTGGATCTTTTTGGTGGCTGCGGCGTAGACCATGTTGCCGGCGGCACCGCCGACCGCGTCCAGTGATTCCACCAGCGGCACGCCGGCGGCAAACATGGTCTGCAGCGTGCGGGTCCAGCGGGCAATCGTGGCCTTTTCCAGGACGTTGCCGATGATCGGAACCTTGAGCATGATCCGGTCGAATCCATAGCGGAACGCGGGCGACCGCCGCAGCATCACGCCCGTGCCGACGATCGTGCCGATCAGGATGAGGAAGCCGAGCCACCACCAGGCGACGACGAACTCGGACATCGCCATGACGATCAGCGTGGGGGCCGGCAGATCCGCGCCGAAACTGGAGAACACCTTCTTGAACGACGGGATCACCCAGACCATGATGATCCAGACGACGATGATCGCCACCGTGACCACGGAGATCGGATAGAACAGCGCCGACTTGATCTTGCTCTTGATGGCAAGGATCTTTTCCTTGTAGGTGGCGAGCCGGTCGAGGATGGCATCGAGCGTTCCCGACGCTTCGCCGGCCGCCACCAGGTTGCAATACAGGGCGTCGAAGTGTCCCGGATGCGCGCGGAATGCCTGCGCCATCGACGACCCGGCCTCGATCTGACCCTTGATGTCCATCATCAGGCGCGAGAAGCGCGCGTTGCTGTGCCCGCGCGCGACGATCTCGAAGGACTGCAGCAGCGGCACGCCCGCCTTCAGCATCGTCGCGAGCTGCCGCGTGAAGAACGTGATGTCCTTTTCGTTGACCTTGCGCCCGCCGCGGAAACTCTGCTTGCGCAGCTTGACCACGCGAATGCCCTGGCGCCGCAGGTTGGTCGTGACGACCGTTTCGGAGGCGGCCTTCGACTCGCCGCGCACCTGGCGGTTGTTGCGGTCGACGCCTTCCCAGAGGAAGGTGTATTCCTTGACGTCGCGGCGCTGGGCGGTGGTTGTTGCGGTGGCCATGGCTGTTGTCCTGAAGCGGCGGGCTTGCCCGTCACTCGTTGGTGATCGCCTCGATTTCCTCGAGGGAGGTCATGCCGGATTTCACTTTGAGCAGGCCGGACTGGCGCAGATCACGCACGCCTTCCTTCCTGGCCTGCACGGCGATGTCGAGGGCATTGCCATTGCGCATGATCACCTGGCGCATCTCGTCGGTGATGGGCATCACCTGGTAGATGCCCACGCGACCCTTGTAGCCCGAGCCCTTGCACTGGTCGCAGCCGATGGGTCCCAGTGGCTGCCACGACCCGTCGAGATCCTCGGCCGCGAAGCCAGCGCTCAGCATGGTCTCCGGCGGGATGTCCTTGGGCTTCTTGCAGGCGGGGCAAAGGCGCCGACCCAGTCGCTGCGCCGTGATCAGAATCACCGAGGAGGCGATGTTGAACGGTGCCACGCCCATGTTGAGCAGGCGCGTCAACGTCGTGGGCGCGTCGTTGGTGTGCAGCGTGGACAGCACGAGGTGGCCCGTCTGCGCCGCCTTGATCGCGATGTCCGCGGTTTCGAGGTCGCGGATTTCGCCGACCATGATGATGTCGGGATCCTGCCGCAGGAACGACTTCAGCGCTGCCGCGAAGGAAAGCCCTGCCTTGTCGTTGACGTTGACCTGATTGACGCCGGCCAGCTGGATTTCCGCCGGGTCCTCCGCGGTGGAGATGTTCACGCCCGGCTGATTCAGGATGTTGAGGCACGTGTAGAGCGACACGGTCTTGCCGCTGCCGGTGGGGCCCGTGACCAGGATCATCCCGTAGGGGCGGCCGATCGCGAACACCAGCGCTTTCTGCTGGTCGGGCTCGTAACCCAGGGCCTCGATGCCGAGCTTGACGCCCGCCGAGTCGAGGATCCGCATCACGATCTTTTCGCCATACAGCGTCGGCAGCGTCGATACGCGAAAGTCGATCGACTTGCTCTTCGACAGCACGAGCTTCATCCGCCCGTCCTGCGGAATGCGCTTTTCCGAAATGTCGAGGCGGGAGATCACCTTGATCCGCGAGGCGACCTTGTCCTTGATGGCCAGCGGCGGCTGCGCGATCTCCGACAGGATGCCGTCGACGCGGTAGCGCACGCGATAGTACTTTTCGTACGGCTCGAAGTGGATGTCGGACGCACCGGCGGCGATGGCATCCGTCAGGATCTTCTGCAGATACTTGACGATCGGCGCGTCTTCGATGTCCGACTCGTCGTCGAGCGAGACCGCGGGCCCGCCGTCCTCGAGGCCGACTTCCATGTCCTCGAGGTTGGACATGTCCTTCAGCGTCGTACCGGCGCCTTCGATGGCGTGGACGATGGCCTTGCCAAGCTTGTCGTCCTCGACGACGATGGCCTCGGGCACGAGGTTGGTCTTGAACCGCATCTCCTCCAGCGCCTGCAGGTTGGCCGGGTCGGAGATGGCGACAAAGAGCTTGTTGCTGCGCCTGAAGAGCGGCAGCACGCGCCGCGTCTGCGCGATCTTGACGTCGAGGAATTCCTTGGGGATCTGGTCGACGTCGAAACTGGCCAGGTCGAGCAGCGGGGTGCCGAACGCGCGCGACGCGAATACGGCGAGTTGCTGCGCGGTCATGCGCTTGCCGATCAGCACCTGCTCGACAAATGACACGCCGGAGGCCTGCGCCTGCGATTGCAGGGTTTCCGCCTCGTAATCGGACATCACGCCGCTTTGCGCGAGCGCGCGCGCAAGTCCGCTGATCGTGCGGGTGGCGGCGTGCGTGGCCATCGTGGAGGTTTGGGTCCGGGCAGTGTAGGTTAAGGGTTGGCGGACAATGGCAAGCAAACGGCGTGCCCGCAGGGGCAAAACGTCGGCTATTCCATTCGCATAAAACCTGACCGGACGATCATGCCCGCTCGATCGGCATTTGTAAAGGCGCGTTCCCGCGCCCCACCGGACCTATCAGTTTGACGACTTTTACCGCGCGATCCTGGGTTTGCAGGATTTCGAGCAATTGCCCGAACAGGCGGAACGACAGCCCGGCGTCGGGGATGTCCCCCAGGTGCTCGACGATGAGGCCGTTGAGCGTTTTCGGGCCGTCCAGCGGAAACTGGGTGCCGAGGCGGCGGTTGAGCGTCCGCAGCTGCGACATCCCGGCCACGACCACGCTGCCGTCGGCTTCCCGCCGGTAGACCTCGGACCCGCCTGGGGCCTGGGTGGTGAATTCGCCGATGATCTCCTCGACGATGTCCTCGATCGTGACGAGCCCCTGCAGCTCGCCGTACTCGTCGACGACGAGGCCCAGGCGTTGCCGGTCGGCCTGGAACTGGGTCAACTGCGTCAGCAGCGGCGTGCCGGCCGGGATGAAGTAGGGCGGACGCAGCAGCGGGCGCAGGCGCGCGGCGTCGAGCTCGGCGGCGTGCATCTGCAGGTGCACCACGGCCTTCAGCGGCAACACGCCGATGATGTTGTCGAGCGAGTCCTCGAACACCGGCACCCGCGAGTGGTAGGACGTGGCGAGTTGCTGGCGCAGCAGCGCCGGCTTCTCGGCGAAGTCGAGCGCGTGGATGCGGTTGCGCGGCGTCATCACATCCTCGACGGTGATGGCCTCGAGGTCCATCAGGTTGGCCAGCATCGTCTTGTGCTTGCCGCGAAAATACTGGCTGCCCTCCAGCACCAGCGAACGCAATTCCTCCTGCGTCAGCTGGGTGGCCCCTTCCTGCGCCGGCTTGATCCGCAGGATCCTGAGCAGTCCCTGCACGAACAGGTTCACGAACCAGACGACTGGCTGCAGCACGCGCAGCAGCGGCGACAGCACGAAGGCCACCATCGGCGCGATGCGGTCGGCATGCGTGGCGCCGATGACCTTGGGCGTGATCTCCGAGAACACGAGGATCAGGAACGTCACCGCCACGGTGCCCGCGGCCAGCGCCAGTTCGCCTTCGCCGAGCATGCGCCCGGTGATGAGGCCGGCCAGCGTCGCCGCGCCAGCATTGATCAGGTTGTTGCCGAACAGGATCACGCCGAGCAGGCGGTCGGTTTGCGCGAGCAATCCCAGCGCCAGCCGGGCGCCGCGATTGCCGCGCTGCGCGCGGTGCTTCAGGCGATAGCGGTTGGACGCCATCATCGCCGTCTCGGCGATCGAGAAGAATGCCGACGACACCAGCATGATCGCCAGCGTGATCGCCAGCGTACCGGTGGAGATGTCAGCCAAGGCTTGACCGCGAGCGCATCATCGGCCCAGGACGACCTCGGTCACGAACTTGCTTCCCAGGTAGCCCAGGACCAGCAGCGCCGTGCCCGCGAAGATCCAGTACAGTGCCCGGCGGCCGCGCCAGCCGTAGCGCCAGCGGCCGATCAGCAGGATCGCGAACGTGAGCCAGCCGAGCAGCGAGAACACGTTCTTGTGGTTGAAGGTCATCGCCTTGCCGAACAACTGCTCGGAAAAGAGTGCGCCGCTGGCGAGCGTGAGCGTCAGCAGCACGAATCCCGCGCCGACCAGGCGAAAGAGCATGCGTTCCAGCGTCAGCAGCGGTGGCGTTGCCTCGCCGGACTCGGGCGATAGCCCGCGGCGCAGGCGCTTCTCGAGCCCGGTGAGGATCAGCGAGTGCATCGCCGCGACGACAAAGAGCGCGTAGGCGACCAGCGCGACCGCAATGTGCGCGGTGGCCCACGGCTCGCCCGCATAGGACACCGTGTGCCCGCTGCCGGGAATGAGGGGCGCCAGCGCGCACAGCGCGGCCACGGCGAGGATGGCGTTGCCCACGGCAGGCAGGCGCGCCAGGACGCCTGATACTCCCGCGACCAGCACGGTGACCCAGGCCACGAGCGACAGCGCATGCATGAACGACAGGTCGAGCCCTGTCGGCGTGAGGACTGCGGCTTTGATGGTCCATGCGTGCAGGACGATCGCCAGCGCAATCAACGTGCCGGCAATGCGGTTGCGAGCGTGGCTCGCCGTGCCTGGAGCGCGCAGCCAGACGGCGATGGCGTACAGGAGGGCGACGACGATATGAAGTAGAATCATCAGGTTGCAGTGCCGATAGCGTGTGAGCCGCGGCGACGATGGAGCGGCTCCAAGTGTAACCGATGGCACGCGTCCCTCCGTCTGCGCGCCCGCCGTCCCTGACCCCACCGATTCCATGCTCGAAAATCTGACCCAACGACTATCGCGTGTCGTCAAGGAACTGCGCGGGCAGGCCCGGCTGACCGACGCCAACATCCAGGATGCGCTGCGCGAGGTCCGACTCGCGCTGCTGGATGCCGACGTCGCACTGCCGGTGGTCCGCGACTTCGTGGCCGCGGTCAAGGAAAAGGCGGTCGGCGAAGAGGTCGCGGGATCGCTGACGCCGGGGCAGGCGCTGATCGGCGTCGTGCATCGCGAACTGACCACGCTGATGGGCGCCGCGGCCACGCCGCTGTCCTTTGCGACGCAGCCGCCGGCCGTGTTTCTCATGGCGGG
>JANNYI010000463.1:0-15180 GCA_031410015.1 Betaproteobacteria bacterium
CACATTGTTGATGCGGTGGTTCCGGGCCAGATAGAACGCGGAGGCAAGACCATGCCCGCCGCCGCCGATGATCACGACATCGTAGTGCGGCTTCGGCTCCGGATTGCGCCGGCCAGCCCGCATGGCCCTTGAGCGCCTGTCGAGCAAGCGAAAATATCGAATATTTCATGCCTGAAACATGGGGCCGGCGGCGGAGTCCGTAACGCGGAGAACCGTTGCTATTGTGGCTCCATCCCGGCGCGTTTGATCAGCATTTCCCATTTGTCGAGCTCGGCCTTCATGAACTGTGCAAACGGCGCATTGCTGAGCGCAATGCGCTCAAAGCCGAATGCACCAAGTGTGGTGGCGAAAGCAGGCACTGCGGTCACGGCGAGAATTTCGCGGCCGAGCCAATCGATGGTATCAGGGGGGGTGCCTTTGGGCGCCAACAGTCCGATCCAGGAGCGCATTTCCACGAATCCCGGCAAGACCTCGGCAATGGTCGGAACGTCCGGCAACTGCGCCGACCGCGTTGCCGTGGTCACCGCAAGCGCGCGCAATTTGCCCCCCTTGATGGCACCGATCGCCGTCGCAAAATCGGCGCAGATCATGTCGATCTGCCCGCCCATCAGTTCGGACACGGCCTGCGGACTGCTTTTGTAGGGCACCGAAATCAGATCGATGTTGGCGCGTTGCTTGAGCGTTTCCGCGCAGATGGTTTGGGTGCCACCGGGGGCACCGTAGGAAAATTTGCCTGGATTGGCCCGCGCGCGCTCGATGAATTCAGCCAGCGTTTTCACCGGTGAATCCTGCGTGACCACAATCGCAAACGGAAAACCGCCAACGCTTGCGATCGGCACGAAATCGTGCAGCGCATCGTACGGCAGCTTTTTGAACAGCCATGGGTTCTGCGAATTGGTGCTGACCGTCGCCACAAACAACGTATAGCCATCCGGGGCGGCTTTGGCGACGCTTTCGCCGGCGATCGAGCCGTTGGCACCGGCGCGCGACTCGACGACAAATACACCCTTGGTACGCTCCGTCAAGCCCTGAGCGAGCAAACGCGCGACGACATCCGTCGCGCTGCCGGCGGCGAATGGCACGATCAGCTTGACCGGCTTGTTTGGAAACGGCTGCGCTGCCGCAAGCCCGGGCAGCAGCAGCACGCAGGCCAGCACCGTTGCCAGCCGCCGAAGCAATTCAGGCAACGGTTGCCGCCAGTTCGTCGCAACGCGTGAAGTAGGCATTTGGATGTTCCTTGATAAAGCGAATCAGGCGATCAAGCATCCGCAATCGACCGGGGTGGGCGATCAGCTGGATATGCAGCGTCAGATGAAAAAATGATCCAGGGCGTTCGTATAGTCCACGAAAATCCTCTTTCCACATTTCCTCGACCAGTAGTGGCGGCCAGATCTGTCGCCCCGGCAAACCGCCATGCAGAAAGAAGGTGGCGTCGGCCAAATGCCACTCGACCGGCAATTCGACCAAAGGCAGCGGCTGCCCGTCGCGCATATGTCGATACGGGCGCGTGCTGTCGTGAAAATTGGTCGAAACCGAAATGCCCTCGTCGAGCAGATAGTCGATGGTATGCGCGCTGAACTCCCACGAGGGGGAGCGCCAGGTACGGGGGCGGCGACCCACGACATGTTCGAGCATGTCCTGGCCCGCCTGCAGTTCCGCGCGTTCCGTGGCGGCATCCAGAATCGCCGGAGAGAGATGGCGATGCCCGTGTCCGGCCACTTCATGCCCGCGCCTGAAGATTTCACGCGTGGCCTCGGGATAGCGTTCGGCGCTGATACCCGGCACGAAAAAAGTGGAGCGGATCTGATGGGCGTCGAGCAAATCGAGAAACGGCGCAAGCCCCTCACGCACTTCAAATGCGCCGTGGGAGAGCAGCACGGGCTTGGCCGCATTCTCCGGCGACTTGCCGAGCCAGATGGCCTCCGCATCAAGGCAGGTACCGAATACCACCGGAAAGGTCTTCATGTTGGCTTCGCTAGGGCATGACCAGGTTGGGTAAAAATAGCGCAATTTTGGGGAATGCGGTGATCAGGGTGAGCACCACCAACTGGTGTTCGGTGGAATTTGCGCCGGCCGGATCCCGGCGCGGATGGCGACGTAGACCATGAACAGGAATGCCATCAACAGGCCTGGGACAATGCCAGCCAGAAAAGGGCGCCCAATCAAGACATCCTGCCACGATCCGTAGATGATCAATGGAGTGCTTGGTGGAATCAGAACGCCGAGCGTGCCGCCCCCCGCGATCGAACCGATGATGCCGCCGCGGTAGTAGCCGCGCCTTTCCATCTCTTCGTACGCCACGGATCCGACCACCGCCGCCGTAGCGGTGCTTGATCCGCTGATGGCGGAAAACAGCGTGCATATGCCGATATTGGTCTGGAGCAACTTGCCCGGGAGGCGGGAGAACAATGGCGAGATGGCATTGTAGACCCGATGGGCCACACCCGTTTCGCCAAGGATTTCGCCGAGGAAGATGAATACCGGGATCGACGTCAGCGCGAAGCTGTTGAACACGTTCCACACCGCGGTCGACAGCACCTGAAAGTTGCCGCCGAGCTTGAACTGGATGATCACCAGGCCGATCGACGCCAGCGTGATGCCCAGGAGCGATCCCGTCAGCAGTGTCAGTGCGAGCGCGCCCGACAGCGCTGCGGCAAACATCTATTCGGTCCCGCTGGTCGAGGCACAGTCGATGCGCTCGCCGGCGATGGTTCGCAGCCGAGGCCAAGCACGATTGCATCGCTTAGCTCAAGTTGAGCGTGGCCGGATTCCGTGCTGCTGTCGGTGCGGCGATAGAGTCGATTGGGTTCGTCTCCTTCGATGCCGACCACGACGCCCAGGTAGCGTGGTTGTGCGGACAGGTCTCCTTGCCGGGGGCCGGCCGGTAAATATAGAGTGCGTTGCGACCATCGGAGTCGATGGACAGCCGGTACAACGACTGCATGGCTGGATACACCGGTGCCGGAAAGTGCGCGTCCGGAAAGAGTTCGACGCGCTTCGACAGCGCAACCAGCGCTGCCTTTACCTGGTCGAGACTGGCGCGCGTTACTCCGTTGGCGCTCACGATGCCGCGTACCGTTGCCACCGTTTCATTGATGGCCCGACCGCGTGCCTGTGCAATATCGGACGACATCGATCGAGTCCTAGCCGTTGACCATCGTGAAGTGCCGCAGCCAGTTGCCACCGAGCACGGCAGCGGTTTGTTCGCGTGTGTAGCCACGGTCGAACAGGCCCTGAGTCAGGTTGGGCAGCTCCAGGATGGTCTTCAGTCCGTCCGGATAGTCCTGGGTCAGAAACTGATCGACGCTGCCGAAAATGTCGGGGCGAAGCGTACGCCACCGCACCGAGGCGGGCAGCAATTGCTTGGCTGCCTTGTAGCCCTCGGTGAAGTCAAGGCCGATCCCGACATGCTCGAGCCCGACCGTGCGAATCCAGTGTTCACCGTGGTCGAGCATGTGCAGCAAGGTTGGCGCCACGGGATCGACACTGCGCGGCAGGCCGCAGATGCCCATGACGCCGCCCTTGGCCTGGATCGCGAGTGCGGTTTCGTCCTTGGTATTGCGGTCATTGGCGTTGACGCTGTAAGCATTGGAATGGGTGCACACCGGAAACTTGGCGCGCGCTGCGCCTTCGGCGCGCGCACGATGCCCCGCGTGGGACAAATCGAGGATCAGGTTCAGCTCGTTGGCAGCATCGATAAGCTCCTGACCGGCAAATGTCAGGCCGGCATCCCGGCGTTCGCCGCAGCCGTCGGCGAAGAGGGTGGCGCCGGTATACGCAAGTCCAAAGTAGCGCATTCCCATGCGGTGCATGGTGCGCAGGCGGTGAAACTGCGCGTCCACCATCGATGACCCTTGCGTGCCGATGATGACGGCGAGCTTGCCGTTGGCGCGCGCGGCGTCGATTTCCGCGCGATTGGTGGCGACGGTCAGGCAGGAACTTCTGGCAATTTTTTCAAGACCGACATCAAGGGCGCGCACCGTGTCGTCCCACGCACCCTCGGCCGCGAAGGTCACGTTGGCGGCATTGACACCCGCTTCCACGCAGCGCTGCGCCCAAGGCTCGTCGAGCGTGTAGAAGAGTGCCAGGCAGTCGAAAACGAAGGTGTCTTGAGTAAATTGTTTCGCGGCTTGATCGGCGTGGGGAATAGCGGGGGATGAATTCATCGGCGATGTGACAGAAATTGGATTGCAATGACCTTGCAAATAATACGTCAGCTGCCGTTACGCATTGCAAAAATTTTGCGCGTGCACCATTCTGGTTGTGTTGAAAATTCGACATTGCACCATAGGGAATTGGTTTGTTTGCGCGCGCAACAGGTGGCGGCCAGCGCCACTTGCGACCCGTGGCCCGCGATGCCGACGGACGCGCGCGTTCAGCCGACCCTGGCCGGCGCGGTCACGGCGGGCGGCGCGTTGAAGTCGCGGACCAGCGTGCTGGCGCCGTTCCACGTGATCTGCACGCCGATGCAGAACATGATGAACGCCGACAGGCGCATCAGCACCATCGTGCCGTTGGTGCCCATCAGGTCGCCCAGCCGCTGCGCGTAGCGATAGCATCCGAAGATGGCGGCGCACACGACGATGGCGCCGAGGACCGCCGACGCCGCATCCGCGACATAGGGCTGCACCGTCGACGGAAAATTGGCGCCGATGGTCACGGCCACCGAAATGGCGCCCGGACCCACCGTCAGCGGCAGCGTCAGCGGATAGAACGCCCGCTCGTCATGCGCGTCGGCCGTTGCCGAGGCAGGCGCGGCGTCGGCGTCGTCGCCGTCGGCCAGCAGCGACCAGCCGAGCTTGCAGACGATGAAGCCGCCGGCTACCTGCACGGCAGGAATGGAGACGCCGAAGAATTCGAGCAGCAGGTTGCCGAGGAACAGCGAACCCATCAGCAGCATGAAGCTGTTGATTGCGATCTTGCGCGCCAGGCGCGCCCGCGTGGCCAGGTTGGCCGTGCCCGTCATCGCCAGGAACACGGGCGCATTGCCGACCGGATTGACGATCGGCAGGACCGCGCCGATCACCAGCAGCGCGCCTTGGGCGAAGTCGCGGACTTCGAACATCGCGCCACGTTAGCACAGCCCCCCCGGCGCAGAAAGCACGGGCGCCTTTCGCGTTGTCGCCACGGCGCCGGTGGATTCGCCGGCTATCGCGGCCGGCGCGCGCCTAGGTCGGTGCTCGCGTCCACGTCCGCGCAAGACGTTGCGACGGCGCCTCCACCCAGCGCCACGAGGCGGCGCTCAGCGCGACCACGAGCGCGAAGGTCACGAGCAGCGACGTGGTGTAGCCGAAGAACGGAAACAGCACGGACAGCAACAGGAGGCCGATCTCGCCGTGGTTGAGGTAGAGCGAAAAACTGATGCGCGAAAAAAACAGCGTGACCCGGTCGAGCTGCATCCGGTCGTTGAGCAACAGCAGGACCACAAAGGTCAGCCACGCGTACGCATAGGACACGCCGTAGTCGGCCAGTTGCAGCGGCGGTTGCGCCACGATTTTGGCGATGCCGTACAGAAACAGCCCCCAGAACGCCAACGTGCCCAGCGCGAAGAATCCATTGCCGATGCGGCCGGCCCAGCGGAAGTAGATGAGGCTGCCGAGGAACAGGAACGTGACGTAGACGGCGTTGACCGCCAGCAGGAACAGCACTGGATGTGCGCCGCGGCCCAGCTGCAGCAAGGCCAGCACGACGAACGCCACGACCAGCGCCGTGCGCGGTCGCGTCCGCAACAGCGGCAACAACAACGCGACGGCGATGTAGAACAGCATTTCAATGGCCAGCGTCCACGCCACCGAGTTGATGGCGGGCGTGCCCAGCAGGTAATTGGCCAGCGTCATGGCCGCGGCGATCGCCGGCCACGGATTGGGCAGTTGCAGCACCTGCTCCACCGGATGCGTGCCGCCGCTGGGACTCACGCCGGCCAGCGTCATCGCGCCGTACACGAGCAGCAGCAGCAGGATGGAGGCCCACAGCGGCGGAAAGATGCGCATCACCCGGCGCACGACGAACTGGCGGTGCGATTCGCGCTGCGCCACCAGCACGATGACGAAGCCGCTGACGAGGAAGAACATCGCCACGGCCAGTCCGCCGCCGTGCATCATCAGGCGCAGCGGATCGAAGATCCACCGATCGGCCATGGCCGCGGGGCGCCAGACGACCTCGTTGTTGTGCAGCCACACGCCGACGAGATGATCGTAGACCACCATCAATGCCGCCACGGCGCGGATCAGCGCGAGGCTCGGCAGGAACTCGCGGTCGGTCCGGGGCGCCGTCGCGGGGGCTGTTGCGGCCGGCGGGGTCAGCGCAGTGGCCGGGGTCATGGAGTGGGATCGCTGCAGCGCATGCAAACCTGTCGAGTCGCGACGCGGAGTCAACGCGGGATCGTACGGTATCGGCGGATGTTGTGCCCGCCCGTCCGATTATTCCATTTTGTTGAATGAATAGTTACGTTGCGGCCTGTTTATTAGCTTGACGTAAGCAATCACAATGGCGGCAGGTTCCATGGATCGTGCTGCGTACCGACTGGACCTGCGGCCGAGGCAGCAGGCGATGCGCCCGAATGCGCCCTCCGTGCCGCCACCCCGTTGCCAAGGACCGATGCGATGAGCCACCGATTTGCCGACATCACGTTCACCCCCGATGTGCAGAAGCTGCAGGAACAGCATGGCTCGCGGACGCAGTACGCGCGCATGCAGGCCAACGCCGGGCCCAACGACGCACTGGGCGCGCAGGAGGCGGAATTCCTGGCGGCGGCCGACAGCTTCTATCTCGCGACGGTGAGCGCCACCGGCTGGCCCTATGTGCAGCATCGCGGCGGCCCGATCGGCTTCGTCAGGGTGCTCTCGCCCACGCAGATCGCGTTCGCGGACTTCCGCGGCAACGTGCAGTACGTGAGCGCGGGCAACGTGGTCCACGACGACCGCGTGTCGATCATCGTGATGGACTACGTCAACCAGCGCCGCCTGAAACTGCTGGGGCACCTGCGTTTCGTCGACGTGGCCGACGCGGATCCGGCGCTGGTGCGCCAGGTGGAATTGCCCGGCTACCGCGCCCGCGTGGAACGCGTGGCGATCATCGATGTCGAGGCCTTCGACTGGAACTGCCCGCAGCACATCACGCAGCGGTACTCACTCGCGCAGATCGAGGCAGCGCACCTGTCGCCCGGTCTATAGCCCCAGCCAGGCAATCGCAGCACTTTCCACCTGCGGATTGGTGGCGACAAAGCCCTTGTACCCCACCGTGTCCAGCACTTCCTTGCCGCCCTTGGCATCCTTGAGGCCGATCAGCGCGTCGCGGATGCGCTGCTGCTCGTCTGCAGGCATCTTGGTCGACACGATGAACTGCTTGATCGGCACCGGCTTCGACTTCACCAGGACCTTGCCGCCCTTGTCGGTCCAGCCCTTCACTACCCCCCCGGCGGCGGTGGCCGCCACCTGCGCAAAACCGTTGTCGAGATAGAACGGCACGGCGTCCTGGTAGCGGGTGGTGATGACCTTGACGGTGGCGGGCGGCACATCGCGCTCCGCCGACCACTTGATCTTGTCGGCCGTGAACATCGCGCGGACCATCACGGCGGTGATCGAGTCCGGATCGGGGGTGACCAGCGTGTGCCCTTTCAATTCGTCCAGCGTCTTCCACTTCGTGTCCGCCGGCACCAGCATCGATACCGTGTACTCGGTGAAGCCGGTGGTCCATGCCACCGACTTGTAGCGGCCCGCCTTGATTTCCGCCATCGACACGTGTGCCGGGTGGATGAAGGCAACGTCGTACTCGTGGGCCAGCAAGCCGGCACGCACGTCGTTGTACGAGGGCACCAGCACGGTACGCACGCGCCTGCCGGTAGCCTTGGCGAGCACGTCGGCAATCGGCGTGAACTTGTCCCGGATCTCCTTCGGCGTGGCCTGGTAGGTGACGCCCTCGGTGACCGCGAACACAAGTTCGTTGCCCTGGCCGTAGGCCGAAGTGGCGATGATTGCGCTTACCGCCAATGCCGCTGCAAGACATGCCTTCATTGCTGCTGCTCCCTCATCGAGTCGGGCGGGCCCCGGCGATGCGGAGTGCCCATTAGTCGACTGCCCGGTGCCGCGCGCCTGGTGCCGCGACGACGCGGTCCGGAGGTTGTTGTTGAATACAACCAATACCACACACGCGAGTATGGCGCAGGTCGGCACGGATCGCCATGCCGTTCCTCCGCCGGTTCCCGACCGGCAGGGGCCGCAAGGTGCGATACCATTGCCGGTCCACTTCCGGCGCGGCCATGACGCAACGCATCGACCCTTCAACCGCCGCGGCCACGCCGCCCGCGGCGCCTTCGTCCGCCACGCGCCTGCTCGCGCTCTACCGCACGATGGCACGCATCCGCGCCTTCGAAAACGCGGCCGAGATCGCCAGCCAAGGCGGTGTGGCGGCATGGGGCCTGTCCACTACAGCCAAGCCGGCTTTGGTGCGCGGACCACTACATCTGTCGACCGGACAGGAGGCCGTGGCCACCGGCGTGTGCGCCAACCTGACGCGCGACGACCTGCTGACGTCAACACACCGCGGGCACGGCCATACGCTGGCCAAGGGCGCGGACGTCAAGCGGATGATGGCTGAACTCTTCGGCCGCGCCACCGGCACCAACAAGGGCAAGGGCGGCTCGATGCACATCGCCGACTTCAGCGTCGGCATGCTCGGCGCCAACGGCGTGGTGGCGGCCGGCATGCCGATCGCCGTGGGTGCGGCCCATGCGCTGAAGGTTCGCGGCAAGCCGGAAATCGTCGCGTGTTTCTTCGGCGACGGCGCGGTCAATCGCGGTCCTTTTCTCGAAGCGCTCAACTGGGCCGTCGTCTATCAGTTGCCGGTGCTTTTCGTCTGCGAAGACAACCGGATCTCGGCCACCACGCCCACGGGACCGATGACCGGTGGTGCGGGTGCCAGCGCGCGCGCCGAAAGCCTGGGGGTTCCCGCCGTGAAGGTCGATGGCAACGATGTCGAGGCCGTCGATGCCGCGGCGGCGCGACTGGTGGCGGAAGTGCGCAACGGCGCGGGTCCGCGCTTCCTGCACGCCGTCACCTATCGCTTCAAGGGTCACGTGTCGGTGGACCCCGGCTCGTATCGCGACCAGGCCGAAGTCGTGGCCGCGCTGGCCTTCGATCCGCTGTCGATCGCGCGGCACGCACTCACCGGCCGCGGCGTTGCCGTGGCGGATATCGACGCGCTGGACGCGACCGCCAACGCCGAAATCGACATCGCGCTGGCAGAGGCCGAAGCGGCGCCATGGCCCGAGGCCGCGTCGGCGTACACCGACATCCAGAACACCGGGGCGGGCCAATGGCGCTGATGAATTATTCGCAGGCGGCGGCGGCCGCCCTCGCCGAGGCCATGACCGCCGATCCCAATGTCGTCGCGCTGGGCGAGGACCTCGGCCGCGGCGGCATCTTCGCGCAGTACAAGGGATTGCAGCAGCAGTTCGGCGCCGATCGTGTCATCGACACGCCGATCTCGGAAGCCACGATCATGGGCGCTGCGGTGGGCATGGCGTTGGCCGGCTTGCGGCCCGTGGTGGAGATGCGCGTGGTCGACTTCGCGCTGTGCGCGATGGACGAGCTCGTCAACCAGGCCGCGAAGAATCGCTTCATGTTCGGTGGCCAAGGCCGCGTGCCGCTGGTGGTGCGGATGCCGATCGGACTGTGGACCGCGTCGGCGGCGCAACATTCGCAATCGCTCGAGGCGTGGTTCACGCATATTCCGGGCCTCGTCGTCGTCGCGCCGGCCGCGCCCGACGACAACTATGGTTTGCTGGCCAGCGCGCTGGCCTCCGGCGATCCGGTGGTCTACATGGAACACAAGGAACTGTGGCCGGTGCAGGGCGAGGTCGTGCCCGGCACCCTCGTGCCGTTGGGCGTGGGGCGGCGCCTGCACGCCGGCGGCGATGTCACGATCGTCACCTGGTCGAAGGCGGTGCCCACCTGCGTCGCGGCGGCCACCGAGCTTGCCGCCGCGGGCATTGCCGCCGACGTGATCGACCTGCGGACGCTGTGGCCGTGGGATCGCGCGATGGTGCTCGAGTCGGCCGCACGCACCGGGCATCTGCTGGTGGTACACGAAGCCGTGCAGGTGGGCGGCTTCGGCGCCGAGATTGCCGCGGCTGCCGCCGAGGCCACCGGCTGCCGCATTCGTCGCCTCGGCGCGCCGCGCATTCCGTCGGGCTATTCGAAGCCGCTGGAAGACGAGTCAAGGGTGAGCACGGCCGGCGTGGTTGCCGCCGCCACCACGCTGCTGCGGCGATAGCCCTTCGTTCGCGCATTGGCTACACTGGCCGGCTGACAGGACGATCATGAAACCAAGAACCGCCATCGTCACCGGTGCCGCCAGCGGCATCGGCGCCGCCACCGTCACCGAACTCACCGCACGCGGCTATCGTGTGGCGTGCGTCGATCGCAACGGACCCGGTGTACGCGCCGTGGCCGCCGCGGCCGGCGCGCAGCATCTCGCCATCGAACTCGATGTCACCGACGAAGCGCGCATCGGCGCGGCCTTCGCCGACGCCGCCAAGGCGCTGGGCGGGCTCGACGCGCTGGTCACCAGCGCGGGCGTGGCGGAAATGACACCGTTCATGGATCTCGACGCCGCCACGTTTGCCAGCGTCTACAACGACAACGTGATCGGCACGTTCCTGTCCATCCGCGAAGCGGCGAAGCACATGGCGCCGGGCGCACGCATCTGCACGGTGGCCAGCGTCGCGGGCCTGCGCGGCGGCGGCCTGTCCGGCACGGCGGCCTATGCGGCAAGCAAGGGCGCGGTCCTGGCCCTGACGAAGAATGCGGCGCGTTCGCTCGCCGAGCACGGCATCGCCGTCAACACCATCGCGCCCGGCGCGACGATGACGCCGATGATCGCGCATGTGTTCGCCAACGAGGCGCACCGCAAGCGTGTCGAGTCGATGAGCGTGATGAATCGCGCCGCCAAGGCGGAGGAAATCGCGCGCGCGATCGCGTTCCTCATTTCACCCGAAGCTTCCTACGTCGACGGTGCCACGCTGGTGGCCGACGGCGGACTGTGCATGTATTGAACGTCGCAACAACACACAATAACCAGGAGGAGACACCATCATGACCACCAATCGCCGCAAGTTCGTGCAGGCTGTGGGCGGCACCGCCGCGCTGGCCGCCGCCGGCATCCGTCCCGCCTTTGGCCAGGCCGCCGAGTTCCAGCTCAAATGGGCCAACAACATTCCGGTCACGCATCCGTCCACGATCCGCGCGAAGGAAGCCGCGGACAAGATCAAGGTCGAAACCAAGGGTCGCGTCGACATCCAGGTATTCCCCAACAACCAGCTGGGCGGCGACACCGACATGCTGTCGCAGGTGCGTTCCGGCGCGATCGACATCTTCCCGCTGTCGGGACTGATCCTGCAGACGCTGGTGCCGCTGGCCGGCATCAACGGCGTGGCGTTCGCGTTCAAGGACTACAACACCGTGTGGGCCGCGATGGACGGCGACCTCGGCGCGTTCATCCGCGCCGCCATTGCCAGGGCCGGCCTGCACACGTTCGACAAGTGCCTCGACAACGGCTATCGCCAGATCACCAGCAGCACCAAGCCGATCGCGGTGCCTGCCGATTTGAACGGTTTCAAGATCCGCGTGCCGGTCAGCCCGCTGTGGACTTCGCTGTTCAAGGCGTTTGGCGCGTCGCCCGCGTCCATCAACTTCAGCGAGGTGTATTCGGCGCTGCAGACCAAGGTGGTGGAGGGCCAGGAAAATCCGCTGTCGATCATCCAGATCGCCAAGCTGTATGAAGTGCAGAAGTACTGCTCGATGACCGGCCACATGTGGGACGGCCAATGGGTGCTGGCCAACGGCAAGATGTGGGCCTCACTGCCGCCCGACTTGCAGGCCGTCGTCGCGAGGAACATCTCCGAGGCCGTCGTCAAGCAGCGCGAGGACATGGCCAAGCTCAATGACACCGTCGAAGCGGATTTGAAGTCCAAGGGCCTCATCTTCAACAGCCCGGACAAGACGCCGTTCCGCGCCGCGCTGACCAAGGCCGGCTTCTACGAGGAGTGGAAGACCAAGTTCGGACCCGACGCCTGGGCCAAGCTCGAGCAATATTCGGGCAAGCTGGCCTGAACGCCAACGAAGCAGCCGACCGCGCAGCCGTCCCGTCGCGTTTTCGCGGCGTCGACGCTGCGCTGGGCTGGCTGACGGAGATCCCCGCCGCGCTGCTGGTCGTCGCGGAAATCGTCATCCTGTTCGCGGGCGTGGTGTCGCGCTACGTCTTCAACAAGCCGTTGACGTGGTCGGACGAGCTCGCCTCGCTCTTGTTCCTGTGGCTGGCCATGCTGGGCGCGGTGATCGCGCTGCGGCGCGGCGAGCACATGCGGCTGACCACCTTCGTCAACCTGCTGCGCCCGCAGTGGCGCGCGTGGGTCGACACGGTGGCGGCGCTGGTCGTGATCGTGTTCGTGCTGCTGATCCTCGGCCCGTCGTGGGAGTACATCAAGGACCAGCACCTGATCACCTCGCCGGCGCTGGAACATCACGACTCGGTGCGCGTGTCCGCCATCGGCGTGGGCGCCGTGCTGATGATGCTGATCGCATTGCTGCGGCTGGCCGAGCGGTCGACCGGGCGGCAGGTGGCCACCGCGGTCGGCGTGGTCGCTATCGCGATCATCGGCATGTGGCTGTGCAAGCCGATCTTTGCCACGCTGGGCAACATCAACCTGATCATCTTCTTCGTGGTGCTGGTGGCGCTGTGCGTGGTGATGGGCGTGCCGATCGCATTTGCGTTCGGTATCGCCACGCTGTCGTACCTCGCGCTGACCACGCGCACGCCGCTTACCATCGTGGTGAGCCGGATGGACGAAGGCATGTCCTCGCTCATCCTGTTGTCGGTACCGCTGTTCGTATTTCTCGGCGCGCTGATCGAGATGACCGGGCTTGCCCGCGCGATGGTCGATTTTCTCGCGTCGCTGCTGGGGCACGTGCGCGGCGGCCTGCAGTACGTGCTGCTGGGCGCGATGTATCTCGTATCCGGCATCTCCGGGTCCAAGGCCGCGGACATGGCAGCGGTGGCGCCGGCGCTCTTTCCCGAGATGAAGCGCCGCGGCGCGCACGACGGCGACCTGGTCGCGCTCTTGTCCTCCTCCGGCGCGATGTCGGAGACGATTCCGCCCAGCCTCGTGCTGATCACCATCGGCTCGGTCACCGGCGTGTCGATCGCTGCGCTCTTCACCGGTGGATTGCTGCCCGCCGTCGTCGGCATGGTGGCGCTGGGCGTGCTGGTGTTCTTCAAGACGCGGCACGATGACACGACGGGCATCGCGCGCGCCACCGGTGCGCAGATCCGCCGCGCGCTGCTGATTGCGTTGCCGGCGCTGGCGCTGCCGGTGGTGATCCGCACCGTCGTCGTCGAAGGGGTGGCCACCGCCACCGAAGTGTCCACTGTCGGCATCGTGTACACGATCATTGCCGGGCTGGTCGTCTACCGGCAGTTCGTCGTGTCGCGATTGTTCCCGATGCTGGTCGACACCGCGGCGCTGTCGGGCGCCATCCTCATCATCATCGGCTGCGCCACCGGCATGGCGTGGGCGCTGACGCAATCCGGTTTCTCGCGCCAGCTCGTCACCGTGATGTCGTCGGTGCCGGGCGGCCAGGCCGGCTTCATGGCCATCTCAGTGGTCGCGTTCATCATCCTTGGCAGCGTGCTTGAAGGCATCCCCGCCATCGTGCTGTTCGGACCGCTGCTCTTTCCCGTGGCGCGCGCGCTGGGCGTGCACGAGGTGCATTACGCAATGGTCGTGATCTTCGCGATGGGGCTGGGCCTCTTCGCGCCGCCGTTCGGCGTGGGCTTTTATGCGGCCTGCGCGATCGGCAAGGTGTCGCCCGATGTGGCGATGCCGCGCGTGTGGAGCTATCTTGGCGCGCTGTTTGTCGCGCTCGTGATCATCGCCGCGGTGCCGTGGATCTCGACGGGGTTCCTGTAAGCGACGTGGTTCGGGTTGTTGCGATCAATCAAAAATTGATTGTCCAAGGGATTGCGGTTGGTGCCGTGAACGGCGCCATGAGCGTCATGTCGAATACCCCACCAGTTGGGGTCGCGCAGTCGAAACCAACCTTCAATTGCTTCGTCCCGGGTTGATTCTGCGCCTCCGACATCAACTGGCCGACAAGTTCGTCCTCTTCCGCACGTGCTGCACCCTGCGCCACGGAGCGATGGATCGACGCCGAACGATATTGGTTGAAGAAAAAGAAATTTTCCCAGTAAAGCCCACGCGTGGGCCAGACTTGGCAGGAACGCCGATACTGTCCCGTGACGTCGTCGAGTTCGAACGCATGTGGCTGATTGATGTGCGGGTGAGGACTGCCCCAGTAGAAAAATGTCACTGGCACGTCGGTCACGAATTTGTCAGTTAAGTACGCAAATCGTGCGAATTGACCACCGCGGAGGACTGGAACCGTTGCCAGCGGGGTCTGATTGGCGCCAAAGGCAATTCCGAAGTTGGTAGCCGCGACATCGTTTGTGATGCCCAGGTATGGCAGGCTGTGATATTTCATGTCGCCAACGTCGTCGAAGACATAGTCGGAAACATTGGCTACCGCGTAGTGATTGGGCTCGGCAATATCCTTGGTCGTGACCGCTACGGCGTCGGCTTCCTGTCCGAGTACGCCGCGGAAAACTACTTGCAGGGAGAGGTCGCTGGCGTCAATAGGGATTGGGGTCGCAAGGAATGTAAATACGAGTGCTTGGTTTGGGTAAGTCCGGCTGACGCTTGCTACGGTCATTGGATCAGAAACGGAAACATATTCGTCCGGTGATCGACAGTCGATGCCGCGAAAATCCGGGGCGCCATCGTCACCGGAAAGATCGGCACTGTAACAATCGTTCCGATGATATTTTGCAACCACTTGGAGCGTTCCGGCGCCCATGTCGTCATTCGGAGTGGTGTTTTTAATCAAGAGTTTGATTTTGCGAAACCCACAGGGGGAACCGCATCCAGTTAATGTGGTATCCACTATCGCGAACACCCCATCGGGAGGAATCGCGATGTCCATATCGCCGCGGAAAAAATAATTAAGTAGGCCGGCGGAATAGCCTACTGCACGCGGCAGCAGGTACGCATGATCATAGGCAAACGTAAATCGATTGACGGTGTATTCGAGACGATGGCCCGGGCTGTACTGCTTTAGGTCGGGAGTG
>JANNYI010000464.1:0-1123 GCA_031410015.1 Betaproteobacteria bacterium
GTCCGAACTGCGAAATGGCGTCGCAAGCGAATTTGACCCTGACCCCTTTTTAAACCGACCCTGACCCCTTTTTTACTCGCGTATCCTTCGCCCCCATGGCTCTTCTCACTTTGCAGGACGCGGAACTCGCGTTCGGACTCCATCCGCTCCTCGACCGTGCGCAGCTCGTGGTGCAGGAAGGCGAGCGCATCGGCCTCATCGGCCGCAACGGCACCGGCAAGTCGTCGCTGCTGAAGGCGCTGGCGGGCGAACTCGACCTCGACGACGGCATCGCGCAGCGCCGCGACGGCATGCGCGTGGCGCTGGTCGAGCAGGAGCCCGTGCTGCCGGCGGCGTCCACGATGCGCGAGAGCCTGGTCCAGCGCGGCCACCTCGAGCGGATGACCGACGACCGCGAGCGCTGGCGCATCGAGGCGCGGCTGGTGGAGTTCATGCACCGCTTTGGCCTCGACGAGGCGCAGGCGCCGGAAACGGCCTCCGGCGGGCAGGCCAAGCGCGCGGCGCTGGCGCTGGCGCTGGCGATGCAGCCCGACCTCCTGCTGCTGGACGAGCCCACCAATCATCTCGATCTGGACGGCATCACGCTGCTGGAAGACCTGCTGGTGAAGGGCCCCACCGCCATCGTGATCACACACGATCGCGCGTTTCTCGATCGCGTCGTCACGCGGATCATCGAACTGGACCGCGGGCAATTGCGGTCGTATCCGGGCAACTTCGCCGCGTACCTCACGCGCAAGTCCGACGAGCTGGCCGCCGAGACGGTGTCGAACCGCAAGTTCGACAAGTTCTGGGCGCAGGAGGAGGCGTGGATCCGGCAGGGCGTGCAGGCCCGCCGCACGCGCGACGAAGGTCGCGTGCGCCGCCTCGAGCGGCTGCGCGTGGAGCGCGCGGCGCGGCGCGAGCGCATCGGCGACGTGAAGCTGGGACTCGATGCCGGCGATCGCTCGGGCAAGCTCGTGGCGGAACTCGACAATGTGAGCATCCGGCGCGGCGACCGCACGCTGGTGCGCGACCTCTCGTTGCGCGTGCAGCGCGGCGACCGCCTCGGTCTCATCGGCCCCAACGGCGCGGGCAAGACGACGCTGCTGAAATTGCTGCTGGGCGAACTGCAGCCGGACACGGG
>JANNYI010000465.1:0-6795 GCA_031410015.1 Betaproteobacteria bacterium
GGGTGTCGCTGCGCGCCTTGCACACGCTCTTCGCTCGCCTGGCCAACGCCGGGCTGGATGTCGCGCGGCTCCTGATGAAGCGCCATGCGAAGGGGAAACTCGCCTTGCGCGCGGCGAACGCAACGTCGCAGGCGGTGGCCGATCCGGCGCACTGAGCCGGAAAGCACAACGCCAGCGAGGATGTCGCGGGCGTTGGCGCAAAGCGTGGCGACCCCAGCGGGATTCGAACCCGCGTACTCACCGTGAAAGGGTGATGTCCTAGGCCTCTAGACGATGGGGTCGTAGGGTGCTGCTGCGGATCGGCGTAACAACTGCCGAACCGTTTGCTGCGCAGTAAAAGTGGTGGAGATAAGCGGGATCGAACCGCTGACCTCTTGCATGCCATGCAAGCGCTCTCCCAGCTGAGCTATACCCCCACGTCAGCCTCAAATTATAGCTTGAACGGGCTGCTTTTGGCAAATTGCGCGCCAATGCATGACGGGTGAAGGACGCCTTGCTTGCTCCGTGAACCTGGCGGAGCCTGCTCTCGGTATCGGGACGACTCCCGCGTACTCAAGAGCGGGATTGTCTCAATCCGTGCGCGCCAGGGTACCAACCGGAACCCGCATCGATTCGTGTTCGTCCGCCATCGGTGTCCCGACCGATGCCAATTTGCCGTTGACGAACTCCAGGCGGCGGGATCCAGCGGCCCGCGAGACGTACGTCCATTGCTCCTGCCAGCTGCGTCCGCTGCGCACGCGCACGATGTTCGACGGCCGTCCCCAACCGGCGAGGTTCAGTACCTCGTCATCCGTGATGCCGATACAAAGCGACCGCGGTCGCCATCGCGACTTGGCCGCCTGCATCGGCCGCTCGTTGCAACGCGGCGTATCCGCGTTCCGCGAGGTGGTCGCCGCCGAGGTCGCTGCCGTGGTCGTTGCCGTGGTCGCAGGCGCGTTTTCGGGCACGCCGACATCGCAAGGGCTGCCGTGATAGGCGACGCCTGCAGCCAAGATGCATTTGTAGACCGACTCGCCCTGGGCGATCGGCGCAAAACATAGCAAGCCCGCGAGCAACGGCGACCATCGGTTCACGATCACTCCCTTATCCGTTCGTAAGGGAGATTGCCTCGCCGCCACGCCGACGCCTGTCCAACGCCGGCCGGTTTTCTTGTAGGACGACGATGCAGTTTTATGGGCCCTTCTCGATGTACTTGCGAGGCTGAAGCCTCGCCTACGTCGCACCTGCGTTTCCCTTTGCGATGTCCGCCTGACCGGGTTGGGATATCATCGCGTGGCCCTGCTGCCACCTCCACCATGCCCACTCCATTTCCCGCCGCCGACGCACTTGCACCGCCCCAACTGACGGGCCGCGTGATCCTTGTCACCGGCGCCAGCGGCGGGCTCGGTACCGTACTTTCGAATGCCGCCGGGGCGCTCGGCGCCACGGTGATCCTGCATGGCCGGTCGGTAAAGAAACTGGAAGCGCTCTACGACACGATGATGGCGGCGAACATGCCCGAGCCGGTGATCCTGCCGCTCGACCTGGCCAAGGCAACGGCGGACGATTTCGGCAACGTGGCCACCGCGTTGCAGGCGCAATTGGGCCGCCTCGATGGCCTCGTGCATACGGCCGCACTGTTGGGTTCGCTCGGCCCCATCGAGCACCAGTCCTTCGACAGCTGGCTGTCGCTGCTGCGCGTGAACGTGGCGGCGCCGATGGGCCTGACGCGCGCGCTGATGCCCTTGCTGAACGCATCGCCCGACGCCAGCGTGATCTTCACGCTGGACAATCGTGGCGAGCAGCCGCGCGCCTACTGGGGCGGCTATGCGGTGACGAAGGCCGGCGTGGCCACGCTGGCCCGCGAACTGGCGGATGAATGGGAAAACCGCGGCAACCTGCGCATCAACGCAGTGGTGCCCGGACCGATACGCACCCCGATGCGCGGCCGTTCGCATCCCGGCGAGGACCACAGCGCGTTGCCGCCGCCGGAAGGGCTGGTGCCGCTGTACCTGCATCTGCTGCAGGGGCAGGCCAAGGCCGACAGCGGCCAGATGGTGGACGCTCAGGCGTGGCTGGCCGGCTCGCCCTGCACATCGTCGCTGCGCGCGTAGCGCAACAGCACCCGCAGGCGCCTGAAGTCGTCGGGCGGCAGCATGTCGGGCAACAGCAGCAGCGTGCGCGACCAGCGTGCGCCATCGGGCCGCCAGACGATCGTGGTGAGCCGCGCCCCCACATGCGAGGCGGTGCGGACGTGCCCCGCCACCAGTGCCTGCCCGGCACGACGCACGGCAATGAGCCGGTTGGCGGAGAGGCGCACCTCGGTGACCGCCCTGGCCCCACGGCGCAGCGCCACGCGCCGGAACACCTCCGTGGTCCACAGCGCCAGCACCACGATCAATCCCGACTGCAGCCACGGCGGCAGCGGCAGGGCCACCACGACAGCCGCGGTGGCCACGGCCATCAAGCCCAGCAGCACGCCTGCGCGGCGGGAAGCGCCGGGGACGACGATGACGGCGGGCGGAAGGACCATGCCGCCCATTGGACGCCGGTCCTGCGACGGCGGCGATCAGCCATTCGGCTGAAGCTAGGCGGGCTTGGGTGCCCCCTTCGACAACGCGAGCCACGTGGCAATGACGGTATCGGGATTGAGCGACATGCTCTCGATGCCCTGCTCCACCAGCCATTGCGCGAGATCCGGATGGTCGGACGGCCCCTGCCCGCAGATGCCCACGTACTTGCCCTGCCGCTGGCACGCGGTGATGGCCATCGACAACATGGCCTTGACCGCATCGTTGCGCTCGTCGAAGGTCGCAGCGATGGGACCACCGGAGTCGCGGTCCACACCAAGCGTGAGTTGCGTCATGTCGTTGGAGCCGATCGAGAAGCCGTCGAAGTGCTCGAGAAACTGGTCGGCCAGCACCGCGTTGGCGGGCAGCTCGCACATCATGATCACGCGCAGGCCGTTGTCGCCGCGGGCCAGGCCGTTCTTCGCCAGCAGCGCGATCACCTTGACCGCCTCGTCGACGGTGCGCACGAACGGAATCATGATCTCGACGTTGGTGAAGCCCATGTCGTTGCGCACGCGCCGCAGCGCTGCGCATTCGAGCGCGAAGCAGTCGTAGAACTCCGGCGCGATGTAGCGCGAGGCACCGCGGAAGCCCAGCATCGGATTCTCCTCGTGCGGCTCGTAGCGCTCGCCGCCGAGCAACGTCGAGTATTCGTTCGACTTGAAGTCCGACATCCGCACGATCACCTTCTTGGGATGAAACGCCGCGGCGATCGTGGCCACGCCTTCGGCCACCTTCTGCACATAGAAATCGGTGGCGGACGGGTACGCCGCGATCCTCGCCTCGATCTCGCGCTTCAACTCCGGATGCTGGCGATCCAGCTCCAGCAGCGCCTTCGGGTGAATGCCGACGTTGCGGCTGATGATGAATTCGAGGCGCGCGAGACCCACGCCAGCATTGGGCAGCCGCTGGAATTCGAACGCCAGCTCGGGGTTGCCCACGTTCATCATGATCTTGGTGGGCGGCTCGGGCATCCGGTCCAGTTCCACGTCCACGACTTCGATCTCGAGCATGCCGGTGTAGACATGACCGGTGTCGCCCTCGGCACACGAGACCGTGACCAGCTGGTCTTCCACCAGCACCTGCGTCGCGTCGCCGCAACCGACGACGGCCGGGATGCCCAGTTCGCGGGCGATGATGGCCGCATGGCACGTGCGGCCGCCACGATTGGTGACGATGGCCGCGGCCCGCTTCATCACCGGCTCCCAGTCGGGATCGGTCATGTCGGTGACCAGTACGTCGCCGGCAAGCACCCGCGACATCTCGGACGCCGAGCGCACCAGGCGCACCGGCCCCTGCCCGATCTTCTGGCCGATGGCCCGACCGCTGGCGAGCACGGCGGACGTGGCCTTGAGCCGGTAACGGCGCAGGCGCTCCGAATGCTCCTCCTGCGACTTCACCGTCTCCGGCCGGGCCTGCAGGATGTAGATGAGTCCGTCGTTGCCGTCGCGACCCCACTCGATGTCCATCGGCCGCCCGTAGTGCGCTTCGATGGCCATTGCATCGCGGCCGAGCGCCTCGGCCTCGGCGTCGGTGATCGAGAAGCGGAGGCGATCGGCAGCCGGAACCTCGACATTGACCGTGGACTTGCCGGCCGCATGCGATTGCGTGAACACCATCTTCAACGCCTTGGCCCCCACCGACTTGCGCAGGATGGCCGGCCGGCCGCCCGCGAGGCAGCGCTTGTCGACGTAGAACTCGTCCGGGTTGACCGCGCCCTGCACCACGGTTTCGCCGAGGCCATACGACGCGGTGATGAAGACCACCTTGTCAAAGCCCGACTCGGTGTCGAGCGTGAACATCACGCCGGACGCGCCGAGGTCGCTGCGGACCATGCGCTGGACACCGGCCGACAGCGCAACGTCGGCGTGCGCAAAGCCCTTGTGCACGCGATAGGCCATGGCGCGATCGTTGTAGAGTGAGGCAAATACCTCACGTATCGCATGAATAATGTTGTCTATACCACTGATATTAAGAAAGGTTTCCTGCTGACCAGCGAAAGAGGCGTCCGGCAGGTCTTCGGCGGTCGCCGATGAGCGCACCGCAAAGGTGGCGTTCGGCGCGGCCTGCGTCAGCGCGGCGTAGGACGCCCGGATCGCCGCGTCCAGCGCAGGTGGCAGCGGCGCTTCCAACAACCAGCGGCGTACATCCGCGCCGGCTGCGGCCAACGCAGTCACATCGTCGACGTCCAGACCCTCGATGCGCGCCGCGATGCGACCGCGCAGGTTTTCATGGTCGAGAAACGCCCGGAAGGCCGAAGCCGTGGTGGCAAAGCCGCCGGGCACCCGGATGCCGGCGCCGGCAAGCTGGCTGATCATCTCGCCGAGCGAAGCATTCTTGCCGCCGACCTCGTTGAGATCGGTCATCCGCAACTGCTCGAAGGGGATCGCCCACTGGTGTTCGCTTGTCATCCGTCGTCCCTGATCCAGGTTTATTGCGCCGCCACATCGTTCGGCGTCAAACCGCAAGTTTACCTTGGTCGGACGGGTCGCCAAGACATGTTGCGCCGCGCAAAGCGCGGGCTGCGCAGAAACGACAACGGCCGCGAAGGCGGCCGTTGCGGGGACTGCGGGGAACGACCTCTACGCGCGCGGCGGCGTCATCGCCGGGGCCTGCGTGGTCAGGTCGTCGGGATCCGTAAAGCCGCCTTCGGCGCTGGCATCCATGTTGAGATTGACGCCTGTGTCCGGTGCCCCGGTGCGGTGCCTGCTTCGGACCGCTCGGCGCAGGGTCCGGTACAGGTCGGGGTGCGAGTCCTTGAGGTAGCTGATGATCTCGAAGTCCACCCGCTTGACTTGCGACAGGTCGAGCTGCTCAACGTGAACAAGTCGCAGCAACTCCTTGACGGGACGGGGCATTTCGCGCCCGCTCTCGTATCGCGATCCGCCGCTCTGCGTGACGCCGATCTGGGTCCAGAACTGCTCCTGGTTCATGCCCAGCCGGCGCCGGATTTCGCGGGGGTTCAGAACTCGATCGAGGATTTTCACGGGTCACGGGCCTTCGTCGCGGGAACATCGGGGACGAAACCCAAATGGCCTCATCCCTGCATGGTTCCCATGCTATACCAATGGCATATTTTTGACCGTATTAAGTCACTACGCAAGCGGCAAATGATGAACGGCGTCTTTTCCGTGCCACAACACCCCGGCCGTGCCGCGCGCGAGGTGCCCTTCCCGACGTAGATTACGCCAATCCGCGCGAAGCGAGGTATTCCTCGTAGGGCCCGTCGAAATGGACCGGTTCGTCGCCGGTCAGCTCGATGACGCGGGTAGCCAGCGCCGAGACGAACTGCCGGTCATGCGATACGAGGATCAGCGTGCCCGCGTACTTCTCGAGCGCCAGCTGCAGCGACTCGATCGACTCCATGTCCATGTGGTTGGTGGGTTCGTCCATCACCAGCACATTGGGCTGCTGCAGCATCAGCTTGCCGAACAGCATGCGACCGCGCTCGCCGCCGGACAGCACGCGCACCGACTTGCTGGTCTCGTCGCCGGAAAAAAGCAACCGGCCGAGCGTGGCCCGCACGATCTGCTCGTCGTCGGTGGGCTGCTTCCATTGCGCCATCCAGTCGAAAAGCGTCGACTCTTCGTCGAAATCGGCGGTCTGGTCCTGCGGGTAGTAGCCGATCGTGGCGCGCTCGGCCCACTTGAGCCTGCCGGCATCGGGGGCCAGGTCGCCGATCAGCGTGCGCAGCAGCGTGGTCTTGCCGGCACCGTTGGGACCGACGATGGCCAGGCGCGCGCCTGCCTCGAGCATGAACGACATGTCCTCGAAGAGCGGCTTCTTCAATGCGGGCCAGGTCTTCGTGAGGCCCTCCACTTCCACCGCGTGGCGATGCAGCTTCTGCTTCGGGTCGTACTCGAAGCGGATGTACGGATTCTGCCGCGACGAAGGCTTCACGTCGTCGGGCCGCAGCTTGTCGATCTGCTTGATGCGGGAGGTGGCCTGCTTCGAGCGCGCCTTGTTGGCCGAGAACCGGCGCACGAACTCCTGCAGTTCGACGATGCGGTCCTTGGCCTTGGCGTTGGATGCGAGAAGCCGCGCGCGCGCCTGCGTGGACGCGATCATGTAGTCGTCGTAGTCGCCGGGAAAGACCTTCAGCGTGCCGTAGTCGAGATCGGCCATGTGCGTGCAAACGCTGTTGAGGAAGTGCCGGTCGTGCGAAATGATGATCATCGTCGACTCGCGGGCATTGAGGACCCCCTCGAGCCAGCGGATCGTGTTGATGTCGAGGTGGTTGGTGGGC
>JANNYI010000466.1:0-3130 GCA_031410015.1 Betaproteobacteria bacterium
GTTCCACCGAGCCCATCTCGCGCATGTACATGCGCACGGGGTCGGTGGTGCGGCCGAATTCGGAGTCGAGCGTCGACGCCGCAGCTTCCGCTTCTTCCTCGACGTCTTCGGCGGGGACGGTGGCCGGCGTTTCCGCCATCAGCAGCGTGTCGGCGTCCGGTGCTTCGTCGTAGACCTGGATACCCATGTCGCCGATCATCGAGATCACACCCTCGATCTGCTCGGCGTCGAGAATGTCATCCGGCAGGTGATCGTTGATTTCGGCGTAGGTGAGGAAGCCGCGCTCCTTGCCGAGCACGATCAGCGTCTTCAGCCGGCGCTTGCGGGCCTCGACGTCGGCGGGCGTGAGTTCACGCGGCGCCAGATCGGCGTGCTTGCGGCCCTTCTTGGTGGCGGCATCTTCCGCGCGCTTGCCGGCCAGCTTGGCGGCAATCTCGCTCGGCGTGGATTTTTGCGCCGGCGCCGCGGCGGCGTTGGCCTTGGCGATGGCGGCGGCAATCTTGGCGGCGGCGGCCTGGGCCTTGGCGGACAGCGGAACGGCCTTGACCGGCGCTGGCGTGCCCTTGGCAGGGAGGGCGGCGGCCTTGCCGGTGGCCGGCGCGACCTTCACGGGCGCCGCACCCTTGGCAACGACCTTGGCGCCCACGACGGCGGTCTTGCCGCCGAGCTTGGCGGGAACGGCCGCCTTGGCGGCGCCCTTCGGCAACAGCTTCGCCGCGGACTTCGGTGCCGGCTTGCCGGCAGGCTTTGCAACGGGCTTTGCAGCCGGCTTCGCGGCAGGCCTGGCAACCGCCTTGGTCACGCCCGCCTTGCTGCCCGGCTTGCCCTTGGCAACCGGCTTCTTTGCAGCGGGCCTGCCCTTCGGCGCGGACTTCTTCTGCGCGGAGGCGGCCGGTTTCTTCTTCGCGGTCTTTTTCAGTGCCGGCCGGGACGGCTTCTTGCCCGCCGGCTTCGCCTTGCCCACCGCCTTGCGGGTGACCGGCTTTTTTGCCACCTTGGTCGCCTTGCGGGACGCGGGCTTGGCCGGCCGGTTCGTGGCCTTGGGCTTCTGTTTGGTCTTCCGGGCGGGCTTGGTGGCCATGGTCATCCTTGAGTGAATCAATGCGGCAGCGAATGGGGCGAAGAGCAGCGGATTGCAGGGCGCGCTGCACCGGCGCCGCGCACCCCCATCCGGCTGCTCACTGGGCTATGGAGCCAGGGTATGTGGGGCCGACGTCGAAAAACCGCAAATTATATCATGTGAAGGGTTCGGCCGCAGGGGCGTCAGGGCCCCGTTCGGCGGGCGTTGCCGTGGCGACGCCCGCCACGCGCTGCCGGATAAAGTCGAGTTGTTTCAGGCGCTTGGCCTCCTCACTCGAGGCCGGGGCCATGCCGGAAACGGGCACCGGCCCGCCGTCGCGCCGCGCCTGTTGCCACCACCTGTCCAGCCCGTCGCGGACCTGGGCTTCGACCGCGATGGCATCGAGGCCATGGTCGTCCGCGGCGGCCAGGATCTCGGCCATCAGGTCGGCGTGGCGGCTGCCGGCAAACACCTCGATCAGACCGGCCGGACTCAAATCGCCCGTGGCCTCGGCGCAGTAGGTTGCCAGCACCGTCAACGCGTTGCCCTCGGGCGAATCGTCGTCCGGACGGGGAAAGGGCAGCGTGCGGCCGAGGTTGGGTTGCAGCAGGAGACCCTGGATCAGCTGGCGGGCCAGCGACGGCGGCTGCCGGACCGCATTGCGCGAACGCGGCCGCGCCGGCCGCATGCCGGCAGACGGCGCGGAGGACACGCGCTGCGGCTGGGCGACCGGCGGCGCGGGCGCCTTGGGCAGCAGCAGCGCCAATTCGCTGTCCGGCAGCCCGGACATTTCGGCCAGTTTCCGGCGCATGATCGCCGCCAGCACCGGGGCCGCGATCTGCGCCAGCAACGGCGCCGCGGCCGCGACCAGCGCCGCGCGTCCTTCGGCGGTGGCGGGCGGATGGCGCATGGCCAGTTCGGCCAGCAGGAACTCCGACAGCGGAATCGCATTGTCGATGGCGGCTTCGAACGCGGCCTTGCCGCGGCGGCGGACGAAGTCGTCGGGATCCTCGCCGTCGGGCAGCAGCAGGAACGACGCGTTCTTGCCATCGGCCAGCACGGGCAGCGCATTCTCGAGCGCGCGCCACGCGGCCTTGCGCCCGGCATTGTCGCCGTCGAAGCAGAACACGACGCTGTCGGTGAGCCGGAAGAGTTTCTGCGCGTGCACCGGCGTCGTGGCGGTGCCGAGCGTCGCGACGGCGTAGTCCACGCCGTGCTGCGCCAGCGCAACGACGTCCATGTAACCCTCGACGACGACCACGCGGCCCGCGTCGCGGATCGCGTTGCGGGCGAGGAAGAGGCCGTAGAGCTCGCGCCCCTTCGAGAACACCGGCGTTTCGGGCGAGTTGAGGTACTTCGGTTCGCCCGCGCCCAGCACGCGGCCGCCGAATCCGATCACGCGGCCACGGCTGTCGTGGATGGGGAACATCACGCGATCGCGGAAACGGTCGTAGCGCTTGCCGCCGTCGCCGTTGATGACGAGGCCGGCGGCGTCGAGTGCCGGTTCGTCGTAGCGCGGAAAGACTTCGGCCAGCGCCTGCCATGCCTCGGGTGCATAGCCGATGCCGAAGCGCGCGGCGATCTCGCCGGTGAGGCCGCGCGCCTTCAGGTAGTCGATGGCGGCTGGCGCGTCCTTCAGCCGCGCGCGATAGAAGCGGGCCGCGGCCAGCAGGAGTTCGTTCAGATCCTGCGCTTCCGCGCGGCGCTCCTTGTCGCCCGGGCGCTCGTCGCGGGGAACGTCAAGACCGGCATCGCGGGCCAGTTCCTCCACGGCGTCGGGAAACGACTTGCCCGAATGCTCCATCAGGAAGCCGATGGCCGTGCCGTGCGCGCCGCAGCCGAAGCAGTGGTAGAACTGCTTGGTGGGACTGACGCTGAACGACGGCGTCTTCTCGCTGTGGAACGGACAGCAGGCGACATAGTTGGCGCCGGCCTTCTTCAGCGGGACGAGCCGATCGATCACCTCGACGATGTCGACGCGCCCGAGCAGCGTTTCAATGAATTCGTTGGGGATCATCGCGCCGAGTCACCAGGGCTCCATGGTGCGCCGAAGGCGCCGGCAACGCCATT
>JANNYI010000467.1:0-7604 GCA_031410015.1 Betaproteobacteria bacterium
CGCCAGCATCCGCAGCAGCGTGGACTTGCCGCAGCCCGACGGCCCGACCAGCACGACGAACTCGCCGTCGTGGATGTCGAAGCTGACGCCATGCAGCACCTTGGTGGTGCCGTAGGATTTCTCGATGGTATTGAACGACACGGTGGCCATGGCGTGACGATGAGGTGATCAGGATTTGACGGCGCCAGCGGTGAGGCCCGACACCATGTAGCGCTTGAAGGCGTAGTAGATTGCCGCCGGGGGCAACGCGTAGATGAGGCCGGTGGTCATCAGGAGTTCCCACGGCGAATCATCCGCCGACAGGAAGTGGCCGAGCGCCACCGACAGCGGCACGTCCTTTTCGTTGGACAGCAGCAGGAACGCATACAGGTATTCGTTCCACGCCAGCAGCAGCGCATAGGTTCCCACCGCCACGATCGAGGGCAGCATCAGCGGGAGGTAGACCAGCCGGAACAACTGCACCGGCGAGGCCCCGTCGATGCGCGCCGCTTCGTCGAGCTCGTAGGGCAGCTTGTCGGAAGCCTGCTTCAGCACCCAGATCGCGTAGGGCGAGGCAATCGTGACCATGGCCAGCACCAGCGACCACTGGTTGTTGAGCAGTCCGTAAGTGCTCATCGCCTTGTACATCGGCACGGCCAGGAAGGCCGCCGGGATGAAATAGGTGAGCAGCGCAAAATTCATCACCAGCCGTCCGCCCCGGGCCTTGATGCGGCTGATCGCGAAGGCCGCCGTGGTGGCGACCAGCAGCGTGATCGCGCCTACCGCCATGGCGATCCACAGCGAGTTCCAGAGTTGTTGCCAGAAGTGATTGAGGAAGTAATGCTGCTGGCTGAACACGACCTCGAAGTTGCGCAGCGTGGGGTTGTCCGGCCAGATCTTGCCGGCAAACGCCTCTTCCTTGCTCGATATGGAAAACAGGAAGATGTGATAGATCGGCAGCATGGTCCACAGGAACACCGGAATGCCGATCAGCAGCAGCTTGGTCTCGGTGCCCACCTTGTGCCAGTTCATCGCTGCACCCCGGCGATCTCAATCCCGCCGGGCCGCCCCAAGGGATTGATGCTCCCCCTCCGGGGGCAGCGAGCGAAGCGAGCGTGGGGGTCGTTCACTTAGACAGCCTCTTCATCATGAAGTAGACGAGCGGCAGCACGATCGGCATCGCGCAGACGATGGTTGCCATCGCCATGTCCACCTGGTCGAGGCGCAGGTAGCGGATGCCGAGCGTTGCCATCACGTGCGTCAGGTCGGCGGGGCCGCCGCCGGTCAGCAGGTAGACGCTGTTGAAATCACCCAGCGTGAAGATCATCGACAGCAGCGTCGAGGTCACGTAGAGCGTCTGCATCGACGGCCAGGTGACGAACTTGAACTTATGCCACGACGACGCGCCGTCCACGCTGGCCGCCTCGTACTGCTCCGCGGGAATGGCGAGGCGACCGGCAATGAGGATCAGCGTCCAGAAAGGCAGCGACTTCCAGATGTGCACCAGCATCGAGCCGCCCAGCGCGATGTAGTGGTTGTTGAGCCAGTTGGGGCCGTCCGCGCCGGTGAGCTTGAAGATGAGCGTGTTGACGATGCCCCATTCCGGATTGAACATGAAGCGGAAGGACAGGATGGTGGGAATGGACGGCACCGCCCACGGCAGGATGAACAGCACCGCCAGGATCTTGATCCACCAGCGGGGCTGCACCAGCAGGCCCGAGACCACCATCGCCAGCACGAACTTGAGGTTGACCGCGATCATCAGGAACAGCGCGGTGTTGAGCATCGACCGGAAGAACACGGGATCCTCGAACAACTTCACGTAGCTTTGCGGATCGCGCGCAAGCCACAACCCGTACAGCACCGGGTAGACGACGAACACCACGAACACCAGCACGTACGGGACCATGAACAGGATGCCCCAGACGAGCCAGGGCGACAGGGCCTTCTTATCCGGCCCGACGGGCGAAGCAGGATCGATGCGTGGCAGGGCAATCGTGGCCATGGGTCTCAGACGATCATTGACGGCGGCGGCGAGTGGCACGCCGGGGACAGCGCCCGCCCACGCAGGTTCGCTGGCCCCGGCGCTCTCCGGCACTGGTGCCGGAAAGCGCCCGGTACGACGTCAGGTGATCAGCCTGCGACCTGCTTGATGCGCACGATCATTTCATCGACGGCCTTGTCCGGCGTCCAGCCGTCGTTGGTGACACGGCTCATCGCCTTGGCCCAGACGTTTTCGTTGTTGAGCACCGTGAACTTGTAGTTCTAGGTGAACTCGAACGGCACCGTTCCGGCGGCGAACTGGTTGAACACCGCCTTGCGATGCACGTCCGCCTGCCAGAACGGCCGCGCCGCGCCGACCTTGGTCACCGGGAACCACCGCCCCAGCGCGCCTTCGACGAACGGAATCATGTTTTCGTCCTGCAGCAGGAAGGTCACGAATTCCTTGGCCCGGGCCTTGTTCTTGGAATCGACGAAGATCACGCCGGTCTTGATCGCCGCGCGGTAGACCATCGGCGAGCCGTCGGGCTTCTTCGGGAAGGCCGCGGTGGCGATCAGCTCTTCGTAGTTCTTCTTCGCCTGGGCGCGCTGCTCGGCCGTCAACGCCGCGTTGTTGGCGTCGTCCAGATGCTTCGACGCAATCGAGATCGTCGCGTTGTGGGTCATCAGGATGGTCTTGTTGTGGAACGCGACGTTGTTGTCCGGGTCTTTCCAGCTCGTGGACGACGGCGGCGTGCAGCCGCGCGTGCGCAGGTCGGTGTATTCCTTGATCGCGGCGATGAGGCCGGCGCGAACCTTGGGATCATCGACCAGCAGCTTGCCATTGTCGTCGACCAGCTTGACGTTGTACGCGTCCATGACCGTCAGGAACGAGAAGAACGAGTCGGTGGAGTCCACACCCATCGGCTGCCCGACGGCGTAGGTGCGCTTGCCCGTCTTGGTGCGATGCGCCGGCTGCACCTTGTCGCACCAGAAGTCCCAGTACCCCTTCCAGCTGGTCGGAATGTCGCTGTCCTTGAAGCCGGCCTCGGCCAGCATGTCCTTCCAGTACTGGATGTGGATGGTCTGCTGCTCGAGCGGGAATGCGTAGTAGGCCTTCTTCTTGGTCTTGTCGTTGTAGAGGTACGTGGTCTCGATCGTGTTCTTGAGGAACCGGTCCTTGATCGGCGTGATGATCGTCGAGATGTCCTCGAGCTTGCCGTCGAAGGCCCACTTGGCCGTGACCTGGAAATCATAGGTATGGCCGAACGCGACGTCGGGCACGGTGCCCGCATCGAGCGCCGCCACCGTCTTGGGGATGATGTCCTGCACGGCGTAGCGCGACAGCTCGACCTTGACGCCGGTCTTCGCCTCGAACTTCTTGACCACTTCGTCGAGCGCGTCGTCCTCGGCCTTGTAGAAACCCTTGGTGAACCAGACGTTCAACTTTTCCTGCGCCGCGACGGGCGCGGCGAAAATGCCGAGCGCAACAAGCGCGGCGACAAGCTTGATGACTTGCTTCATGTGACTCCTCCGTAAATGACCAAACTGCGCGGCGCGGCGTAGAGCCGTCTTGTCCGCTGCAGGCTGCGATGAGACTACGGGCGGGACCGGCGGGTGTCAACCCGACGGTGTCGCATTTCAATTGCTGCATCGAATCAAACTTTGTCCATGCCGGTAGGCTACATCACCGCGCCCAGGTACCACGGCACGAACTCGCTCTGGCCATAGCCGTGATGCTCGCTCTTGGACTTGGACCCCGACGCCGTCTCGAGGATCATCTGGAACAATCGTTCGCCCAATCCCTCCACCGATGCGTTGCCGTCGGCGATCTCGCCGCAGTTCAAATCGATGTCCTCCTCCTGCTTGATCCACAGTTGGGTGTTGGTGGAAAGCTTGAGCGACGGCGCTGGCGCGCACCCATAGGCGGAGCCGCGGCCCGTCGTGAACACGATCATGTTGGCGCCGCCGGCCACCTGCCCCGTCGCGGATACCGGGTCGTAGCCCGGCGTGTCCATGTACACAAAGCCGTGCGCGGTCACCGGCTCGGCATATTCGTAGACGGCAACGAGGTTGGTGGTGCCGCCCTTGGCCACGGCCCCCAGCGATTTCTCGAGAATGGTGGTGAGGCCGCCGGCCTTGTTGCCCGGTGACGGGTTGTTGTTCATCTCGCCCTTCTCGCGCGTGGTGTACTCCTCCCACCACTTGATCCGCGACACGAGCTTCTCGCCCACTTCGCGCGCCACCGCGCGACGGGTCAGCAGGTGCTCGGCGCCATAGATTTCGGGCGTCTCCGACAGGATCGCCGTGCCGCCATGGCGGACCAGCAGGTCGACGGCCGCGCCCAGCGCAGGGTTGGCGGTGATCCCCGAGTAGCCATCCGAGCCACCGCACTGCAGGCCGATGGTGATGTGCGACGCCGGCACCGGTTGCCGCGACACTTGGTTGGCGTGCGGCAGCATTTCCTCGATGATCCCGATGCCGTGCGCGATGGTTTTCGCCGTGCCGCCGGTGTCCTGGATGCTGAACGTGCGCAGCAGCTCGCCTTCCTTCAGGTTCTGCGCGCCCATCAGCGAACTGATCTGGTTCGATTCGCACCCGAGGCCGATCATCAGCACGCCGGCGAAATTGGGATGGCGCGCATAGCCGCCCAGCGTGCGGCGCAGCAGCGTCATGCCCTCGCCGTGCGTGTCCATGCCGCAGCCTGAACCGTGCGTGAGCGCCACCACGCCGTCGACGTTGGGGAATGCGGCGAGCCGCTCGCGCGTGAAGTGATCGGCGACACCGCGCGCGACCGTGGCCGAGCAATTGACGGTGGACAGGATGCCGATGTAGTTGCGCGTGGCCACGCGTCCATCGTCACGAACGATGCCCATGAACGTGGCCGCGGGTTGGACATACTGCGTCGGTTTGGCGTCGGCGCCGAACGCATAGTCGCGGTCGAACGCGCCCATCACGAGATTGTTGAGGTGCACATGCTCGCCGGGATTGATGTCGCGGCTGGCGAAACCGATGATCTGGTTGTAGCGGCGCACCGGTTCGCCGGACTTGATGGCGCGGGTGGCCACCTTGTGGCCCGGCGGCACCAGTCCGGAAATGGTGATCTTCTCGTCGAGGAGGTTGGTGCCGCCCACGAGTTGCGCGCGGGCGATCACGACGTCGTCGTTGGGATGCAGGCGGATGACGAGCGAACTGCGGGTCAGCATGATGGTTCCTTTGTCCTCATTGGACGACGGCGCGTGCCACGGCCTGGCGTTCGATCGCCCCGGCATCCCAGTCGATGCCCAGCCCCGGCGAATCCGGCGGAATCGCGTAGCCGTCGCGCATGGCCATGCGCGACGTCGTGATCGTATCGAGTTGCGGGAGGTACTCCACCCATGCGCCATTGGGCACGGCCGCCGACAACGACACGTGCAGCTCCATCAGGAAGTGCGGGCATACCGGCAGGTTGAACGCCTCCGCCGTGTGCGCCACCTTGAGCCAGGGCGTGATGCCGCCCACCCGCGCGCAATCGACCTGCACGACGGAGCACGCATCGCGCTCCATGTACTCGCGAAAATGCGCCGGGTGATACAGCGACTCGCCGATGGCGATGGGCATCGTGGCCTTGGCGGCAAGCTCCACGTGACCGCCCAGATCCTCCGCGGGCAGCGGCTCCTCGAACCAGGCGAGCATCAGGTCGCGAAACGCGTAGGCGCGGCGGCAGGCCTCGGCCACGGTGAATGCCTGGTTCGCATCCACCATCACCTCGAATTCGTTGCCGACCGCACCACGCACGGCGCCAAGCCGCGCCACGTCCTCGGCGAGCGACGGCTTGCCCACCTTGACCTTGGCCCCGCGAAAACCCTGCGCCTTCGCGGCCTGGGCTTCATCGATCAGCTGCTGCTGCGACAACTGCAGCCAGCCACCTTCCGTCGAATACACGGGCACCTGCGCCTGCGCGCCGCCCGCCATCTTCCACAGCGGCTGCCCCGCGCGCCGGCAGCGGATGTCCCACAGCGCGGTATCGATCGCCGCCAGCGCGAGACTGGTGATGGCGCCCACCGCCGTCGCGTGCGTGAGAAAGAACAGCTCCTTCCACAGCCCCTCGATCTGCGCCGCATCGCGGCCGATCAACTTCGGCGCCAGATGATCGCGCAGCAGCGCGCACACCGACGAGCCGCCGGTGCCGATCGTATAGGCGTAGCCGGTGCCCACCACGCCGTCGGCGCACGTGATGCGCACCAGCGGCGTTTCCTGCGTGACGAACGACTGGATGGCGTCGCTGCGCGCCACCTTGGGCGCCAGGTCGACCTGCAGGATCTCGATGCGTTCGATCATGTGCATCTGCTTTTTCAGCGATAGACCATCGTCGGCAGCCACAGCGAAATGATCGGCACGTAGGTGATCAGGATCAGGCTGCCGAGCAACGGGAAGAGCCATGGCAGGATGGCCATCGTCGTGCGCTCCAGCGACATTCGCGCCACCCGGGCTAGCACATACAGCACCATGCCCATCGGTGGATGCAGGAGTCCGATCATGAGGTTCAGCACGACGATGAGGCCAAAGTGAACCGGATCGATGCCGAGCTGTATGACCGCGGGCATGAGGACCGGGATCGCAATCAGGATCGCGGCGGTCGGCTCGAGAAAGCATCCGACGAAGAGCAGCAGCAGGTTGACGAGTGCCAGAAACACCCACGGCGAGTGCGTGAACTCCAGCACCCATGCGGTGACCATGTCGGTGACGCGGGTGGCCGTCAGCAGCCAGCCGAAGATCGACGCGGCTGCCACGATGAACAGCACCGTCGCCGTAGTCTCGATGGTTTCCATCGACACCTTGACCAGCATCTTGATCGTCAGCGTCCGATACCAGAAGAGCCCGAGAAACAGCGACCAGATCGACGCCGCCACCGCGCCCTCGGTCGGCGTGAAGATGCCGGTGGTCATGCCGCCGATCAGCAGTACCGGCGTCATGATCGGCAGCACCGCCTCGAATTTCCACTTCCAGTCCGCCGCGAACAGCAGCACTATCGCCACAATGGTGGCGGCCACCGGATTGGCGCCCAGCTTGAACGCGACCCAGATAACGAGGGGAAACGCGATGACGATCAGCAGTTCCAGCACGGACTTGCCCACCCGCGGCCACTGAAACTTGATGTCCGCGCCCCAGTGGTTCTTGTGCGCAAAATACGCCACGGTGAGCATCATCAGGAACGTCATCACGAGTCCCGGGAGGATGCCCGCCAGGAACAGCTGGCCAATCGAAACGTTGGCCACCATGCCGTAGATGACGAAGGGCAACGATGGCGGGATGATCGGGCCCAGCGTGGCAGAAGCGGCGGTCACGCCGACCGCAAATTCCTTCGAGTAGCCATGGTCGCGCATCGCCTTGATCTCGATAGTGCCAAGACCTGCGGCGTCGGCAATGGCGGTGCCCGACATGCCAGCAAATATCACCGAGCCGACGATGTTCACGTGCCCCAGGCCGCCCTTCATCCAGCCTACCAAGCCAAGCGCGAAGTTGTAGATGCGGTTGGTGATCCCGGCGTTGTTCATCAGGTTGCCGGCGAGGATGAAGAACGGCACGGCGAGGAGCGGGAAGGAATCGAGGCCGCCCACCATGCGGTGAATCACCACGTAGTCGGGGATGTTGCCGGTCGCCAT
>JANNYI010000468.1:0-3568 GCA_031410015.1 Betaproteobacteria bacterium
GGTGCGCGCGCTGGGGCCGATGCGGCTGGCCGAGCGCTACGCCGCGCAGGGCATGCGCGGGCCGGCACTGGCAGCCGCGATCAGCGACCACATGGTGCGCGAGATCGCGATGGGTCCGTCGGTGGAGGTGCTGGCCAACCCGGATAATCGTGTGACGCTGGCCCGTGATCTTCTCGATCCAATGGGATTGCCGCGGCCGCGCATCGCCTTTCGCTGGGGCGAGTACGAGCAGGCGGGAATGAAGGTCGCGATGGACTACGTGCTGGGCATCATGGATGCGCTGGGCGCCACCGAAACCCGTCGTCTTGGACCCGGCACCGATTCGGCCGTGATGGGCGGCACCTGCCGCATGGGCAACGATCCGCGCACGTCGGTGGTCGACCGCAACCTGCGCACCCACGATCATCCCAACCTCTACATCGTCGGCTCGGCCACCTTTCCGACCATCACCGCGTCGCCACCCACGCTCACCATCGCCGCGCTCGCACTGCGGGCGGCGCTCCACATCCGCATCGATCTGCGGTCGACCTAGCACGCGGCAGTGCAGGATGCGCGTCCCGCCATCGCGCGGGGCCATATCCTTGGTGCCCGATGCCATCACGCGTTGCGACTCGCGCTCGTATAATCCGCGCATGGTCGCCGTATTGCATTCGTCCACCGCATCCGTCGCGCCGCAGGCCGTTGCCGCCTGGCTCGACGCGATCGCGGCCGACTATTCGCCGGAGGAGCGCGCATCGTTTGCCGCGGCGTTCGAATTCGCGCGCACCCACGCGGCCGACGCGACGATGCCCGACGGCGAGCCGGCGCTGGATCGCGCACTGGGCACGGCCACGATCCTGGCGGGCCTCAAACTCGATGCCGACTCGATTCGCAGCGCACTGCTGCTGCCGCTGCCGCTCGGCCGCGCCTTCGATCCTGCCGTGGTGCAGCAAACATTCGGGGCCGACGTGGCGACGCTCGTTTCCGGCGTGGCCCGCATGGGCGGCATCCGCGCGACGCCGGGCACCGGCGACAAGGACGAGCGCGCCGCGCAGGCGGAAAACCTGCGCAAGATGCTGCTGGCCATGGTGGACGATATCCGCGTGGTGCTGATCAAGCTGGCCGAGCGCACGCAGGCGCTGCGTACGCTGGTCAACGGCGAGCCGGCGCTGCGCACGCGCACCGCGCGCGAAGTGCTGGATCTCTTTGCGCCGCTGGCCAATCGCCTCGGCATCTGGCAACTGAAGTGGGAGCTCGAGGATCTCTCCTTGCGCGCGCTCGAGCCGGACACGTACAAGGCCATCGCGCGCATGCTGGACGAGCGTCGCCTCGACCGCCAGCAGTACATCGAGGACGTGCTGGCCGCGCTCAGGGATGAATTGCAGGCCGCCGGCATCGCGGCGGAAGTGTCCGGCCGCCCGAAGCACATCTACAGCATCTGGAACAAGATGCAGAAGAAGCAGGTGGGCATCGAGGCGCTCTACGACATCCGCGCCGTGCGCATCCTCGTGGAGTCGGTGAAGGACTGCTACACGGCGCTCGGCATCGTGCACCATCGCTGGACGCCGCTGGCCGGCGAGTTCGACGATTACATCGCGCGCCCCAAGGCCAACAACTACCGTTCGCTGCACACGGCCGTGATCGGTCCCGAGGACAAGCCACTGGAGGTGCAGATCCGCACCCGCGACATGCACCAGCACTCGGAGTATGGCGTCGCGGCGCACTGGCGCTACAAGGAAGGCGGGCCTCGCGCGGCGCGCGCCGATCCCACGTTCGACGAGCGGATCGCATGGCTGCGGCAGGTGCTCGACTGGAAGGACTCGGTGGCCGACTCCGGCGAATGGCTCTCGGCGTTCAAGGAAAGCCTCTTCACCGAGTCGATCTACGTGCTGACGCCGCAGGGCAAGGTCGTGGACCTGCCGCGCGGGGCCACGCCGGTGGACTTCGCCTATGCCGTGCACACCAATCTCGGCCATCGCTGCCGGGGCGCCAAGGTCGACGGCCACATGGTGTCGCTGCATCACGTGCTGGACAACGGGCAGCGCGTGGAGATCATCACGGTCAAGCAGGGCGGCCCGTCGCGCGACTGGCTCAACGCCGACCTCGGTTACGTCACCAGCAACCGCGCGCGCGCCAAGGTGCGGCAATGGTTCAAGGCGCAGCAGCACGACGAGACCGTGGCGCAGGGTCGCGCGATGGTCGACCGCGAGCTGGCGCGTCTTGGCCAGACCGCGCTGAAGCTCGAGACCGTGGCGGCCAGGGCAGGCTTCGACGACACCGAGGAATTCTTCGCGGCCTTCGCGCGCGACGACATCAATTCGAAGCAGGTGCAGTCCGCGATCCAGGCCGTCGCGCAGCCGCTTGCCGCCCCGGTGGTCGACGCGCCGGTGGTGCCCACGCGACAGAGCAAGGCCGCGGGTGCGGGCAGCGGCATCCTCGTCGTCGGCGTCGACCGGCTGATGACCGGCCTCGCCCGCTGCTGCAAGCCCGCACCCCCGGACCCGATCGTCGGCTTCGTCACGCGCGGGAAGGGCGTCTCGATCCACCGCGCCAGTTGCAGCAATGTCACGCGGATGCGCGCGGGGCAACCGGAGCGCCTCATCGACGCCGACTGGGGGGCGCCGCGCGATGAGGTCTTTCCCGTCGATGTCATCATCGAGGCGATGGACCGGCAGGGGTTGCTGCGCGACATTTCCGAAGTGCTGTCGCGCGAAAAGATCAACGTCACTGCAGCCAACACGCTCACGCGCAATCTGCACACGCGGATGGCGTTCACTATCGAGGTGAGGAGCCTCGACGCGTTGAAGCGCGCGTTGACGCTGGTGCGCGACGTCAAGGGCGTGCTGAGCGCCGGACGGCGCTGACCTTGATTCCCAGCGGTCAGCGCCGCAGCAGCGGCTGGCGCTGCAGCGCTTCGACGAGGTCGGCCAGCGTAGCCGCGTTCGTCATCGCCGGCAGCGCCGGATAGCGGCGCAGGACCCACGTCTCGAATGTTGCCCGCTGGTGGAAGCCGGCCTGCGGATTCATGTCCCACAGCGCCTCGAACGGATCGGTGAGCCGCAGGCGCCCCGGGTCGATGCCCAGCGCCTCGCCGGTCGCGCGCAGTACGTCGCGGGTGGTTTGCGGATCCAGCGTGAACTGCGGTCCGAGTTCGGCGCGTATCGCGTCGGCATCCAGCACGGGCCGCGCGCGCAGGGCGCGATGCAACGGGCTCTTGCGACCGCGCCACCACGCAAAGGCGATGGCCATGGCCAGCGCCAGCAGAAAGAAAAAGGTACCCACGGCGGTCGAGCGTACGCTAACGGTGCCGGCGTGCGCCAGTACGGTGCCGCCACTCCGGTGTCGGATCGAGGCGCAATCGAAAGTAGTAAAACAATCAAACGGATACGCTGCGAATGCACGCATTGCCGCGGCGCAGCAAACTGGCCCGCGGATTGCTTGGGTACTGCCCATCACTCACGCGAAGAACCCGACCGGATGCTCCGCGTCATGCTGGTGGACGACGCCCAGAAGGATGTCAGTCTGCTCAAGGAAGGCCTGAAAGCCGCGGGCTACGACGTCATCGAAGTCGCGATGTCGGCCGCGGCGC
>JANNYI010000469.1:0-6023 GCA_031410015.1 Betaproteobacteria bacterium
GCAGCGCGCGGAGATCCCGCTGCCGCCGCAATACATCGAGGACCTGCCGGTCATCGGCGAGAAGATCGGCGCCACGTGGCGCGACATCGCGAGCGAAGGGTGGCTGGGCCTTTTCGCCAAGGTGCAGCCCTATGTGGGGCGCGTCGCTCAGTGGATGGCCGCCGAAGCCGGATCGGTCGGCATGGTGATCGTGCAGTTCCTGGTGACCATCGTCATCGCGGCAGTCCTTTATGCCAATGCCGAAGGGGCGGCCTCATCGGTGCTGCGCTTCGGACGGCGTCTTGCGGGCGACCGCGGCGAACAGTCGGTGCGACTCGCCGGGCAGGCGATCCGCGGGGTGGCACTGGGCGTGGTCGTGACCGCGCTGGTGCAGTCGATTCTCGGCGGCGTCGGCCTCGCCGTGGCAGGCGTGCCGTTTGCCGCGGTATTGGCGCTGGCCATGCTGATGCTGTGCCTCGCGCAGATCGGTCCGCTGGTGGTGCTGGTGCCGGCGGTGATCTGGACGTTCTGGACCGGACACAACGGCTGGGGCATCGCCTTGCTGGTCTGGACGGTGTTCGTCGGGACCCTCGACAACTTCCTGCGCCCGTACCTGATCAAGAAGGGCGCCGACCTGCCGATGACGCTGATCTTCGCCGGTGTGATCGGCGGCCTGCTGTCGTTCGGGTTGCTGGGCATCTTCGTCGGCCCGGTGGTCCTCGCGGTCACCTACAAGCTGCTGGAGTCGTGGATGAGCGAGGTGGACGCGCCCGTCCCGGCCATCGCGAGCGACCCCAAGGCAACTGGTAAGACCACTTGACCAGTAGCGGCACACTGCCTACCATCCTTCCGGATTGACGTTCGCCGCCGCGCGGCGGACGCGGCATGGAATTCGAAAACCGACCGCAATGGCTTCCGGCACCGCACTGATCGCCATCGACTGGGGCACGACGTCGATGCGCGCCTATTGGCTCGACGCCGTCGGCAGGATCGTCGGCACCCGCACGGCGCCGCGTGGCATCCAGCAGATTCGCGACGGCGGTTTCGCCGCGGCGCTCGCGGAGGTTCTGGGCGAGGATGCCGCGTCAACCGTGCCCCGGCTTGCATGCGGCATGGTCGGCAGCCGCCAGGGATGGATCGAGGCGCCCTATGTGCACTGTCCGGCGTTGCTGACGACGCTGGTCGAAGGCATCGTGACAACCCCCGGCGGCGCGCTGCAGATCGTTCCCGGCGTCACCACGCGCGATCCCAGCGGCGTGCCCGACGTGATGCGGGGCGAGGAAACGCAGCTCGCCGGCGCCGTGGACGCGCGCGAGCCGCGTGTGCTGGCGGCGCTTCCGGGCACCCACAGCAAGTGGGCGTGCGTCGAATCCGGACACATCCTCGACTTCATGACGTTCATGACGGGCGAATTGTGGAGCGTGTTGCTCGCGCACAGCATCCTGGGCCGGCTGGCCGCGCCCGTGCCCGCGCCAGCGGCGGAGCCGCCCGGCGCGGCCTTCATCCGCGGCACGCAACGCGGCCTCGGTGCGGGCAGTCTCGGCCACGATATCTTCGGCGCGCGCACGCTCGCGCTGATGGGCGAACTCGCCGATCATGAAGTGGGCGACTGGCTCTCCGGCGTGCTGATCGGGCGCGAAATCCGCAACGCGCGCACGTGGGCGCAGCGTCATGGCTACGACGCGTCGCGCGTGCGGCTGATCGGCGACGATGCGCTGGTCGCGCGTTACGCGGCAGCGTGCGGCGAAGCCGACATCGCCGTGGAGCGTGCCGATGGCCACGCTGCTGCCGTGGGACTCTGGCGCCTCGCCGTGCTGGCGGGGCTGGTGCAACCTCTTTCCTGAAATGCCTGACATGCCCATGCCCGACCTGTCGCACTACCTTGCCCCGTTGCCGCTCATCGCGGTGTTGCGCGGCATCACCCCCGAGGAGATCGACGGCGTCGGCAGCGCGCTCGCGAAAGCCGGTTTTCGCGTTCTCGAAGTGCCGCTCAATTCACCGCGCGCGTTCGCGTCGATCCGCATGCTGGCCGACGCGCACGGCACCGACTGCCTGATCGGCGCGGGCACGGTGATCGACGTGGCCGACGTCGCCCGCGTACGCGAGGCGGGGGGGCGCGTGATCGTGATGCCGCACGCGGATGCCGCCGTGATTCGTGCGGCCAAGGCGCAAGGCATGCTGTGCGTGCCCGGCGTGGCTACGCCCACCGAGGCCTTTGCCGCGCTCGCCGCCGGCGCGGACGGGCTCAAGATGTTCCCCGCCGAAGGCATCCCGCCCGCAGCGCTCAAGGCGTGGCGGGCCGTGTTGCCGCGCGGCACGCTCGTGTTTGCGGTGGGCGGCATGCGGCCCGACAATCTGGGCGACTATTGGGCTGCCGGCGCATCGGGGTTCGGCACCGGCTCCAACCTGTACAAGCCGGGCGCCGATCCGGTGCAGGTGGCGCAGGTGGCCGCTGCATTTGCGGCCGGCATCCGCGCGCTGCCCGCACGCTGACTCCGGCGAGCACGCACTGACTGATTTGCCTCAACCCTTCCGGAGTTCCAATCAATGTTCCGCTTCGCCCTGGTTGTCCTGGTCTCGCTGGCGATGGCAGTCCCGCCCGCGCTTGCCGCCACCGGTCGCATCACGTGTTCGTCGAATGGCTACCGCTACTCGAGTTGCTTCGTGGACACGGAAGGCCGGGTCTCAATGGCGCGTGAACTTTCCACCGGCAACCTGTGCCGCCAGGGGCGTACGTGGGGCTACGACGATCGCCAGATCTGGGTCGACGGCGGCTGTCGAGCAGAATTCGATTTCGGTCGCGGCAGCGGCAGCCGCTCCAGCAACGACGTGGCGATTGCCGCCGGCATCATCGGCGCGCTCGCGCTCGGTGCCGCCATCGCGGGCTCGCAGAATCAGCAACCCGTCGCGCCGCCGCCGCAGTACATCCCGCCGCCGCCGCCTGCACTGCCGCCGCCGCCGCCGCGAGCATTGCCGCCGCCATCCTGGGCCGTGGGCTCGTATCACGCCTGGGATGCCGACGTGGGCGAGACCGTGCAGCTCGTGATCGGCCCGCGCGGCAGCGTCGTGCTGCGCGACGAGATCGGTCGCGTGGCCAGCGAGGGCTACTTCCGCGAAGGGTTCGTCCACTGGAACAACGGCAGCCGGTGGTGGCTGGGCCGCGAAGGTCCCGGCGTGATGCTGGGCGACGTCGACGCCAGCAAGCGCTATTTCTTCACGCGGACGTGACGCGGTGACACCGGTACCGGCGAGCGTTGCCGACATCATCGCCATTGGCGAGCCGATGATCGAGTTCAACCAGGCGCGCGCGGCGGACGCCTCCACTTACCTGCAGGGCTTCGGCGGCGACACGTCGAACATGGCCATTGCCGCCGCGCGGCTGGGCGCGCGCGCGGGCTACGTCACACGGTTGGGCAACGATGCCTTCGGCCGGCTGTTGCTTGACCTGTGGGCGCAGGAAGGCGTGGATGCCTCCGGCGTGGCCATCGATGCCGATGCGGCCACCGGTGTCTATTTCGTCACGCATGGGGCTGCCGGACATGAATTCTCATACCTGCGGGCGGGCTCGGCCGCAAGCCGGATGCAGCCGTGCAATCTGCCGGAGGCCGTGCTGCGCGGCGCGCGCCTCGTCCATGCTTCAGGCATCAGCCAGGCCATTTCCGCCGGTGCGTGCGACGCGGTGTTCGCCGCGATGGACCTGGCGCGCGGCAACGGTGCGCTCGTCACCTATGATCCCAACCTGCGCCTCAAACTCTGGTCGCTGCCGCGCGCACGCGCGGTGATCATGGCCACGCTCGGCTTGTGCGACTGGTGCCTGCCGAGCCAGGACGACGCCGCGCTGCTTTTCCCTGACGCGGGTCCCGAAGCGGTGGTCGCCGCCTGTCACCGGGCCGGCGCGCGCGGCGTGGTATTGAAACGCGGCGCGGCCGGATGCGTGGTCTCCGATGGCAACCGGATCGAATTTCTCGCCGCCCACCGCGTGACACCGGTCGATGCCACGGGCGCGGGCGATTGCTTCGACGGCGCGTTCGCGGCGCGGCTCCTGGCCGGCGACGACCCCTTCGCCGCCGCGCGTTTTGCCAATGCGGCGGCAGCGCTGGCCACGACCGGATTCGGCGCCGTGGCGCCGCTGCCGCGGCCGCGCGACGTCGACCGCCTGCTTGCCGTCGCGACCACGCTGCCGTGACAATCCCTTCCGAAGGCTCTCCACGATGAGCACAGCAACATTTCTGCCCGATCTCTACACCGGCAAGGTCGTGCTCGTGGTTGGTGGCACCACCGGCATCGGCGCGGGCATCGCGGCGACCTTTGCCGACCTGGGCGCTGTCGTCACCGTCACCGGCGCGACGGCGGCCGAGTGCGCCACTGCGCGCGCGGCGGGCGACTTTCGTGGGCGCGATGCGATTGCCGTCGATGTCCGCGACCAGGCCGCGGTGGCGCGCCTGATCGACGATCTTCCACGCCTCGATGTCCTCGTCAACTGCGCAGGCATCATCAAGCGCGGCATCGAGCACAACGTGACCGCGTTCGAGGAGGTGCTGGCAATCAACCTCACCGGCACGATGCGCACCTGCACGCTGGCCCGGGAGAAGCTGCGGCACTCGCGCGGCGCGATCGTCAACACGGCGTCGGTGCTGTCGTTCTTCGGCGGTGGCCTGGTTCCGGCCTACGCTTCGAGCAAGGGCGGCGTGGCGCAGCTCACGAAGTCGCTGGCCATCGCGTATGCGCCGGATCACATCCGGGTCAATGCCATTGCGCCGGGATGGGTTGCGACGCCGCTTACGCGCGCGCTGCAAAACGATGCGCAGCGCAGTGCGGCGATCCTGGCCCGCACGCCGCTCGGCCGCTGGGCGCAACCGGACGACATTGCCGGCGCTGCGGTATTTCTTTGTTCACCCGCCGCGCGGTTCATCACGGGTATCGTGATGCCTGTCGACGGCGGCTACATGATCGCATAGGAGGCCGTCATGGCACTCGGTACCGCGGTGCGGCATCTCAGGAAGGGCGACTGGGAAAGGGCGCACGTCATCGTGCAGGCGGACGAGACCGCGCTGGGGTGCTGGGCCCATGGCATCGTGCACATCATCGAGGGCGATCTCGGCAATGCGCGCTACTGGTACCGGCGGGCGCACCGCAGTTTCCCCGGGGTCGTCGATCCCGCGGTGGAGATCAACGCACTCGCCCATGCCTTGAAGGAGTCGACGCAATGAACGCACCGCAGCTCATGCCGACCCGGGGCATCGTCCCCGAGATTGCCGTCGGCGCCATTCCCACCGACGAGCGCGTATGGGTGCCGCAGGCGCCGGATGTGTGGTTCCGGCCGCTGCTGCTCAACACGGTGACGGGCGGTTGGTGCAACCTGCTGCGCGTGCGCAGGAGCGGCGTGCTGTCGCGGCACCGGCATCCGATGGTCGTGGTGGGCTACGTGATCAAGGGCCGCTGGAAATACTTGGAGCACGACTGGACCGCGGAGGAGGGCAGCTTCGTCTACGAGCCCCCCGGCGAAATCCATACGCTGACGGTGCCTGCCGACTGCCCGGAGATGATCACCTTCTTCAACATCAGCGGCGCCATGATCTATCTCGACGAAGCGGGGCGGCAGAGCGGCTACGAGGATGTGTGGACCAAGATCGACATGTGTCGGGCGCACTACGCGGCCTGCGGGCTCGGCGCGGCGTATGCCGAGCAGTTCATCCGCTGATGGTTGCCCAGTTTGCCGCGGTAGGCATCGGTGCGGCGCTGGGGGCGTGGCTGCGCTGGGGGCTCGCCACGTGGCTCAACCCGCGGCTCCCTCTTTTTCCGCTGGGCACGCTCGCGGCGAACCTGATCGGCGGCTACCTGGTGGGCATCGCCGTCGCGCTGGTCATGGCGCGACCCGAGTTGTCGCCGGAATGGCGCCTCTTCATCATCACCGGTTTCCTGGGCGGACTGACGACGTTTTCGAGCTTTTCCGCCGAGGTCACGGCATTGCTTGTGCGGGGCGAATACGCAACCGGCCTGCTGCTGGCCGGCACCCACCTCGCCGGTTCGCTGCTGCTGACGGC
>JANNYI010000470.1:0-4910 GCA_031410015.1 Betaproteobacteria bacterium
GCCGGCGCGGCGCGTGGTTTCGATTTGGCGGCGGGGGCCGCGCGGGATTTCGTTGCCATGGTGTGCTCCTTTGGGGGACGCGGGGGTGACGCAAGTGATGAAACCCTCAATTGCGGGGCGCGTCAAGCAGACGCCGCGCAGGGCTCGTCGCGCCTACCTTACGCCGTCGCGCGTGTTACGATTTTGCGTTGCGTCAACAGTCCGGGGCAGGAATGAAGCATTTCGCGGTGTGGGTGCAGATCGATGTGAAACCGGGGCTGCTGCCGGCGTTCCTGGACGCGGCGCGGCTCGACGCGCAGGGGTCGGTCGGCAATGAACCCGGGTGCCATCGGTTCGACATCCTGCTTGACCCGGATGTGCCCGATCGCGTCTACTTCTATGAGGTCTACGACGATGACGCGGCGTTCGCCGCGCACCGCGAGATGCCCCATTTCAAGACCTTTGCCGCGACCTCGGAGCCGCTGGTCGCCGCCAAGACCGTGCTGCGCCTGCCGGTCGAGGCCTGCCACAAGTAATCGTCTGCCGGCGGCGTGCGCCGGTCCTCCTTCCGGAAGTTCCCCATGTCGGATTTGAAGCAACGCTTCGGTCGCCCGCTGCGCCTCGGCATCATCGGCGGCGGTCCCGATGCTTGGATCGGCCGCATGCATCGCGGCGCCGCGGAATTCGACGGTTGGTGGCGCTGCGCGGCCGGCGTGTTTTCAAGCGACCCGGCGCGTTCGCGCGCGGCGGGCGCGGCCATGGGCTTCGACCCGGCACGCAGCTACGGCACGGTCGCCGAAATGCTGGCGGCGGAAAGCAAGCGTCCCGACGGCATTGACGCCGTGGCGATCATGACGCCCAACGACACGCACTACCCGTTTGCCGCCGCCGCCCTCGACGCCGGTCTCGACGTGGTCGTCGACAAACCTGTTGCGCACGACTTTGCGCAGGCGTGCGACCTCGTCGCGCGTGCCCGTGCCGGCGGTCGCATCTGCGCGATCGCGCATGGCTATGCCGCCTATCCGATGACCCGCTACGCGCGCCATCTCGTGCGCGAAGGCGTGCTGGGTCCGCTGCGGCTCGTGCAGGTCGAATACATCCAGAGCGGCATGGCGTTGAAGGTGGAGGACGGGCCGCAGAACAATCGCTTCCGCTGGATCCTCGATCCGCAGCGCAGCGGTCTCGCGCTGGTGATGAGCGCCATCGGCTGCCATGCGCAGCAGCTGGCTTCCTTCGTCAGCGGCAAGGACGTCACGCGTGTCGTCGCCGACGTCGGCGCCCTGGTGCCCGGCCGCAAGGTCGTGGACTACGTCGCCGCGCTGATGCACATGCAGGGCGGCGGGCGCGGCAATTTCACGGTGACGCAGGCCGCGGCGGGCGGCGAAAACGACATCCGCCTGCGCGTGTACGGCGACAAGGGCATGCTCGACTGGTCGCACCGCAATCCGAGCTACCTGCGCGTGGCGATGCAGGGCGAAGCGGTGCGCGAGGTGAGCCGCGGCGACCCCGACCTGCCGCCCGCGATCATTGCAGCAGGCCGCACGCCCCGCGGGCATCCGGAAGGACTGCGCGAGGCCTTCGCCAACATCTACGCCGAGGTCGCGCAGGACCGCATGGCGCGCGCGCTGGGCGAAACACCGCCCGAGCTGCCCTACCCGCGCATCGAGGAAGGGGCGCACACCATGGCGTTCATCGAAGCGTGCATCGCCTCGCAGGCCAGCGGCGGCTGGGTGGACGTGGCGAGGCTGCCATGATCGCCCCGTAGGCGAGGCTTCAGCCTCGCGTGCATGCGAGGCTGAAGCCTCGCCTACGGAATCGTGCATGCGAGGCTGAAGCCTCGCCTACGGAATCGTGCGACCCTCACGCCAGCGGGATGCGCTCCTTGTTGCGCGCCACCCACGTCGCAAAATCCTGCAACTGCGGATTGAGCGTGCGCGATTCGTCCAGCTTGCGCGCGCCGAGAAACGGGCCGGGAAAGTCGCGATAGAACTGGAACATGTTGCCCAGGTCCTCCGCGCCGGGAAAGCCGAAGCCGCGATACGCTTCCGGCGTCACCGCGTTGTAGCGCACCTCGCGCCCCAGGGCATGGGTCAGCGTTGCCGCCATCTGTGCGCCGGTCTGGTGATCGCCCGCGATGCCCACCGTCTTGCCGATCATGCTGTCACCGCGCTTGAAGATGCCGTAGGCGCAGCGCCCGATGTCCTCGGCCGCGATGCCCGCCAGCGGCGTGTCGCCCATCGGCATCGTGATACCCAGCACGCCATCCGGTCCTGGCTTGGGGTTCATGCCGAAATAAATCATGTTCTCCCAGTAGAACGACGTCAGCAGGAAGGTGGTGGGCACGCCGAGCTCGGTGAACCGAATATTCGACTCGCCCTTGGCGTCGAAGTGCGGCACCTTGTAGTGCTCCATCAGCGTCGGCATGCGGGTATCCGCCAGCGGCACCGACAGGCGGGTGTCCTCCAGCGTGGACCAGATCACGTGATGCACGCCGGCCGCCTTGGCCGCGGCGGCCATGTGGCGAACCTCGGCCTTCTCCTTGTCGGGGGAAAAATGCGCCCAGAAAAAGGTGACGAAATACGCGCCCCACGCGCCCTTGAGCGCACGGGCCAGGCTGGCCTCGTCGTCGATGTCGCCTGCCACCACTTCGGCGCCCTGCGCGGCCAGTTCCCGCGCCTTGTCCGAGTTGACGTCGCGCACGATGGCGCGCGCCGCAAACCCGCCCGCCGGGTCGGCCAGGATCGCGCGGACCAGCCCGCCGCCCTGCGCGCCCGTCGCGCCGACCACCGCAATGACCTTACGTTCTGCCATGCTGAACTCCTATTTGCAATAATGGATACGCGCGCAGTACCGGAAACGATACCGCGCCTGGAACGACCACAAGGATACGACGCATGAAGTACAAGGATTATTACGCAATTCTCGGCGTGAGCAAGGATGCCAGCGCCGACGATATCAAGACGGCCTACCGCCGCCTTGCGCGCAAGTATCACCCCGACGTGTCCAAGGAAAAGGACGCCGAGGCCAAGTTCAAGGAAATGGGCGAGGCCTACGAAACGCTCAAGGATCCGGAAAAGCGCGCAGCCTACGACCAACTGGGCAGCCACGCACCTGGACAGGAATTCCGGCCGCCCCCGGATTGGGGCCAGCACTATGCGCAGGGCCAGGGCGGGTTCGACGATATCGACCTCTCCGACCTCTTCGCCGGGCTGGCGGGCCGCCGCGGCCGCGCCAACGGCAGCGGTCGCACCCGGCCACAGGACATGGCGATGCCCGGCAGCGACTACGAGGCGGTGGTGCGCTTGAACTTCGAACAGGCCTTCAACGGCACCGAGATCGATCTTGAAATGAGTGCGCTCGAATGGGCGCCGGACGGCGGCATGCGCCGCGTCCCGCACCGCGTGAAGACCCGCATCCCGCGCGGCGTCACCAACGGGGAGAAGCTGCGCGTGCCCGGCAAGGGCGGCAAGGGCAGCAACGGCGCGCCGGATGGCGACCTCTATCTCGACATCGAGATCTCCGAGCATCCGCTCTTTCGTGTGTCCGGGCAGGACATCTTCGTCGACCTGCCGCTGGCCCCCTGGGAATCGGCACTCGGCACGACCGTGCAGCTGCCCACGCCGGCCGGCACCGTGTCGCTCAAGGTACCCGCGGGCACCCGCGCCGGGCAGCAGCTGCGCCTTACCGGTCGCGGCTTCACCCGCGGCAGCGGCACGCCGGGCAACCTTTTTGCGATCGTACGGCTCGAGATGCCCACGGTTCTGGACGACCGCCAGCGCGAGCTCTACCGACAGCTGGCCGAAGCCTCCAATTTCAACCCGCGCGCAAACCTCGAAGAGGAGGCCACCCGATGAATGTCCCCACCGACGACGCCATCCGTCTCGACACCGTCACCGAAGTGACATGGACGCAGATCGTCAGCGCCGCGGGCCTGCCAGAAGTCGAGGTGCGCGAACTGGTGCGCTACGGCGCGCTGATCCCGCGCGATCCCGCAGCGCCGGTGTGGACCTTCGAGGCGCGCTGGCTGGTGGTCGCGCGCACTGCGAGCCGCCTGCGCCACGACTTCGAACTCGATACGCACGGCTTGAGCGTCGTGTTGAGCTACGTCGAGCGCATCGAAACGCTCGAAGCCGAGCTGCGGCGGCTGCGCGCGCAGTTGGGCTAGGGCTGCCGGGGCCAACTCGCGATGCGCGCGTCATCCCATCGGCGACGTGCGCGACGCGAGGACCTGGGCCTCGACGCGCGGGCCTTCGCGCAACTGGCCGCGCTGGCCAGCCCCGCGCGGGTCCAGGCCTTTGTCAATGCGATCCCCGTCAACTTCGAGCCCGATGGCGAAACCGTGCGTTCCGTGCAGGGCGTGCTGGCGCATCGCAAGGCACATTGCATCGAAGGCGCGATGGTCGCGGCCTGCGCGCTGTGGATCCACGGCGACGCGCCGCTGCTGATGCACCTCGACTGCGTGCTGGGCGACTATCCGCATGTGGTCGCGCTGTTTCGGCGTGGCGGCCACTGGGGTGCCGTCTCCAAGTCGAATCACGCCGTGCTGCGGTATCGCGATCCCGTGTATCGCAGCCTGCGCGAGCTGGCGATGTCGTACCTGCATGAATTCCGCGACAGCGCCGGCCGCAAGACACTGCGCAGCTATACGGGCGCTTTCGACCTGCGCGTGGTGCCGGTGGTCGAGTGGGTGACCAGCGAGGCCAGCTGCTGGGCGGTGCACGACCGGCTGGCCGCCCGGCGGCACTACCCGCTGCTGTCGCCGGCGCAGGCGCGCGGGTTGGTGGACGCCGATGCCTGCGAGCAGCGCGCCGCGGCGATTGTCGACTTCCCGTCACCCGCAAAAAAGGGGTCAGGGTCAAATTAATAAAGGGGTCAGGGTCGAATTAATCGTCGAGACACCTCGTGAAGCTGGTCGTTTTCACACGATTAAT
>JANNYI010000471.1:0-7419 GCA_031410015.1 Betaproteobacteria bacterium
CGCAATTTCGGATCCGCCGCGCTGCAGTTGGCGCACGTCGCCAGCGGCCGTTACGACGGCTTCGTCGAGCTCGAGCTGTCGGCGTGGGATGCCGTCGCGGGACTGCTGCTGGTGGAGGAGGCCGGCGGCTATCACGTGCCGTTTGCCACCGCCACGCCGATGAGCAAGGCGCCGTGCCTCGCCTGCACGCCAGGCATCGCGGCGGCGCTCAAGGATGTGGTGGGCTCGTTGTAGTACGGCGCACGGAAATCGGACATGTAGGCGAGGCTTCAGCCTCGCGGCACGCGTCAATCCCCACAATGAGGCGTTGGCCGTTTGCCGCGAGGCTGAAGCCTCGCCTACAAAAGCTTCAAAACTATTTGAAGTCGCCGGCGAATGCGTAGGTGAAGTCGGCGGACTTCAAGTACTTGCGGATCGCGGCGTTCACATCCGCCGTGGTCAGTTTCTCGATGGCGGCGTCCACGGCGGCCGCAACGGCATACGTGCGGCCGAGATAGGCCTGCGATGTCAGCGCGCCGGCCACGGAACCGTCTTGACTGCGCCCGAGCCTGCGTTCCTGGATCACCGCCGCCGTCGCGTCCTTGACTTCGGTATCCGTGAAGCCATCCTTCAGCAGTCGCTCGAACTCCTCGGCGAAGCCGGCGCGCACCTTGTCGAGGTTCTGCGGCGCGAAGATGGCGTACATGCCGAACGCGCTGTTGGCCTCGAACGGATTCGGCTGGAAGAACGTGCCCGCGCTGTAGGAGAGTCCGTCCTTCTGGCGGATGCGCTCATAGATGCGCGACGACGGCGATTCGCCCAGGATGAAATTGGCCACCAGCAAGGCTGCGTAGTCCGGGCTCGTGTCGTTGATCGCCCACTTCTCGTTGCCGATCAGGATCGCGTTGGCCTTGTCGGGCACGGGCATGCGTAGCGTCGCCGGCTTGATCGTGCGATAGGGATCCGGCACGCGCGCATAGGCCGACGGGCTCTTCCAGCTGCCGAAGAGCTCGGTGACCAGCGCCTTCATCGCATCGGGATCGAAGTCGCCGACGATCGCCAGTTCGGCGTTGCTCGCGCCATAGAACTGCTTGTAGAAATTCTTCACGCCGTCGACGGTGGCCGCGTTGTTCCACGCGATGCTCTCGTCGATCGTGGGAATGTAGCGCGGATGGCCGGCGGGATACGGATTGTCGTGCCGGCCGAGCGCACGCTGCGCGATGTCCTGCGGCTCGGACTTCGACGTCTCGAAGCGGGTATTGCGTTGCCGCTTCAGCGTCTCGAGTTCGGTAGCCGGGAAGGCCGGGTCCTGCAACACCTCGGCGGTGAGGCGCAGCGTGTCCGCCAACTGCGCGCGCACCGTCTGCCCGGTCGCCGTGGCGCCGGTTTGCGTCCCGTTGACGCCGACCTTGGCGCGGAACTTGTCGAAGGCGTCGTCAATTTCCTGGCGCGACTTCTTCGTGGTGCCGCGCAGCAGCATGCTGCCGGCGAGCGCGCCTTCGGTGGCCTTGCCGGCCACCGACTGCTCGTCGCCGAAGCGCAGCGACAGGTTGAAGTTGACCGTTTCGCCGCGCGTCTTCTTCGGCAGCAGCGCGACCTTCATGCCGTTGGGCAGCGTGAAGCGCTGCGTGCGCGCATCGAGGTTGGCCGGCGACGGGTCGAAGGTCTCGCCCGCGGCCGTGGCGGTGTCGCCCTTGTAATCCTTGACCAGCGCGGCCACGTCGACCTTGGGCGGCACCGGCGCGCGATCGGGCTTGGGGTCGGGAATGAACTCGCCCACGGTGACGTTGGAGCGCTTGAGAAAGTCGAGCGCCACGCGCTGCACGTCGGCGGGGGAAACCTTGCGATAGGCATCGCGTTGGATGAAGAACAGCCGCCAGTCGCCCAGCGCAATGGACTCCGAGATCGCCACGCCGAACTGCTGCGGACTGGCGATCACGTCGTCGAAGTACTTGGCTGCCTTGGCGCGGACGCGCGCCACCTCGGCTTCCGTGATCGGCTCCTTCGCCACGTTGGCGAAGGTGGCGAACATGGCCTCGCGCGCGGGATCGATCGCGTCGCCGTCGGGAATCTGCGCGAAGAACGTCAGCGTGCCGGGGTCGTGCTGCGCGCTGGACCAGACCGAGACCGCGGTGGCCTTCTTCGCCTCGACCAGCGACTTGTAGAGGCGGCCCGAAGGTGCCAGCGTCATCACCTCGCCCAGTGTGTCGGTTGCCACGTAGTCGGGGTGCGCGCCGCGGCCCACCTTGTACATCATGCCGAGGAACTTGGAGTTGCCCACGCGCCGCAGCGTGACCGAGCGCTCGCCGTCCTGCACCGGATCCTCCGTGTAGATGGCGGGCAGTACGCGCGTCGGCTTCGGAATCGGGCCGAAATACTTCGCGATCTTCTCCAGTGTTGCATCCACGTCGAACTTGCCGGCGACGATCAGCACGGCGTTGTCCGGCTGGTAGTACATCTTGTAGAACGCCTGCAGGCGGCCGATGTCGACGTTCTCGATGTCCGACCGCGCGCCGATGGCCAGGTTGCCGTAGTTGTGCCATTGATAGGCGCTGGACAGCATCTTGCCGTACAGCACCAGCTGCGGATTGTTCTGGCCGTTCTCGAATTCGTTGCGCACCACCGTCATCTCGGTGTCGAGGTCGCTCTTGCGGACGTACGAGTTGACCATCCGGTCGGCTTCCATGCCCAGCGCCCAGTCGAGGTTGTCGCTTGATGCGGTGAAGGTCTCGAAATAATTGGTGCGGTCCGAGCTCGTGGAGCCGTTGTATTCCATGCCGCGGCGGCCGAGTTCCTGCTGGATGTTGCCGCGCGACGGCGTGCCCTTGAACACGAGGTGCTCGAGCAGGTGCGCCATGCCGGTCTCGCCGTAGTTCTCGTGGGCCGACCCGACCTTGTACGTCACGTTGACGACGGTGGTGGGCTTCGAGGCATCCGGGAACAGCAGCACGGTCAAGCCGTTGGCCAGGCGATACTCGGTGACGCCCTCCACCGTGGGGCCCTGCGTGACGCCCGGGGGCAGCGCCGCGAGCGCGCCGGCGGCGACGAACAGCGGGAGCAGGAAGGCGGCGATGCGCCGCGGCCAGGCAGTGAGTGCAGACATGGAGGCAACCTCGGGTAATTGGCGCGCGGAGTATAGCGTCCGCTGCCTTAAGGCCGGCTTAGACGGTGTAGGCGAGGCTTTAGCCTCGCTGCGGTAACGCTACCCTGACCCCGCGAGGCTGAAGCCTCGCCTACAGGGGCCAGCAGCTACGCCTTGCGCGCTTGTGGCAAAAACAACACCGCGAGCGCCGCCGCCGCCGCGATTACCGCCAGCAACCCCAGCAGGAAGCCGAAGCCGTTGGCCTTGACCAGCGGCCCCAGCAACCACACGGCCAGCGAACTTGCGCCGAAGGCGATGGCGAGGCGCACGCCGGCCACGCGCGAGCGCATCCGGTCGTCCACATAGCGGACGATCAGCGCGTCCGTGAACGGAATGGCGCCGAACACGAAGGCCATGAACGCGATCGCCAGCACGTAGAACGCCCAGCCCTCGGCGTAGGCCGCCAGCACGAACAGCGGAATCTGCATCAGCACGATGCCGAGGAAGAGGCGCTTCAGCGGATAGCGGTCGATGGCGCGCCCGACGATTACCTGCGCGAACGAGGCCACTGTGTACACGAGCCCCAGCAGCAGCCCCAGGCGCGCCGGATCGCGCGTGATCCCCTGCATCCGTTGCGCCAGCAGCTCGCCGTTGCCGTTGGTCGTGAAATTGAACAGCAGGCTGCCGCACGTCGAGGTCAGCGTGAGGATCAGCACGATGCGCGCGAGATCCCGCGCCGAATGCTCGGACTGCTTCGGCGCGCGCTTCGACGGCGGCATCATTTCGTCCGGCACCACGCGCGCGAACACGATGCCCAGCACGAACGCGGCGATGCCCGGCACGACAAACGCCATCCGCCAGCCGAAGTACTTGATGATGAAGCCGGTGAGCACGGCGGCCGCGGCGATGCCCAGATTGCCGACCAGCCCGTTCAGCCCGATCACCGCGCCCGGACGCGTCGTGGTCTGCACGAGCATCGGAATGCCCACCGGGTGGTAGATCGCCGCGAACGCGCCCATCAACGTCAGCGCGGCGGCCAGTTGCCACGCGTTCTGGGTGCTGGCGGCCAGGAGGCACGAGGCACCGATGCCGAAGAAGAACACCAGCATCATCGCGCGGCGTCCCCACAGGTCGCCCAAGCGACCCGCCGGCATCGAGCCGAGGCCAAAGAGCAGGAACGCGCCCGCGGCGTAGGGCATCAGGTCTTCCCAGCGCGCGAAGCCGAATTCGATGGCGATGGTGCCCACCGCGGCGGCGAAGACCAGCAGCACGAGGTGGTCGAGCGCGTGCGCGAGATTCAACAATGTCGCGGTGAGTCGCGAATGGGCGGCCAACGGCGCGTCGTGCGTATCGAGTGTGGCGTTGGCGGCGGTTGGGGGCGGCATGGGGACTGGGCCAAAGGGACGCGCGGCGTGGCCTCAGGGTTATGGGCGGCGTTGGGCGTCCCCAGGCGACACCTGCCGGTGCCGGCGGCAGCGCACGATCGCTACGTTGGCGAGCACATGACGACGAGGTCGGCCCCGTCGCCTTCCGCGAGCCAGCCCCTGCCCGTCATCTGGTTGCGGATTGCGGCGTCGACCATGTAGCGGTGATTCGCATCGGCGCGGTTGCTGAAGACCCGGAAGACGTTGCGGGTTCCGGCCGGACATACTCCGAGGGCGGGCAGCACGACGTGGAAGAACTGCGGGTCCTCGTTGACGAAGGTTGGGTTGGCCGCGCCGGTCGCGCCGCATTCGACCGTTCCGCGGCCGTAGAAGTGCGAGTTGCCCCTGTCGGGCGGAATGTAGAAGCGGCAGACCGGCGACGAGTCGCTGCGCGCGGCGGGATAGACCTTGAACGATTGGCCGGTCCGCACCCACCCCTTGATCGTCACGCCCTCGTCGAGCAGCGCAATCTCGGTGGCGATGTGGGTGAGAAAGTAGTGGTCGAGGGACTGGTTGTAGAACTCGACGGCGAGCGCGGATTCCGCCAATGACGCGAACACCAGCGTGGGGTTGTACTTGTCGAAGAACGCGAAGACCGTGGACAGAAACGGCTCATCGAGCCCCGAGAAGGTGTGGTAGCCGGCGCAACTGATGTTGTTGCCCCCGGTCAGCGCGGTCAGTTGCTTGACCGTTGCGGATGTCATGGCGGTGGCAAGTGTCGTGCCGCGGTTCCGGCCGTCGAGCGGGTGGTAGACGATCAGCGACGGGGCGGTGATCAATGCGGCCAGTTCGGATTCGAATTCCTCGGGCGAATAGAACATCGCCCCCAGTCCGTTGCGCAATGGCGCCCTCGCTGCCAGCGCCACGGCGCTGAACGCGGTCGTGCTTCCGCCCAGCACCCAGATCGGCACCGGGTCGCGCGCCTGCATGTAGCGAATCACCTCGAGCATGTCCTCGTACCTGAACAACTCGAAGTCCGTCGCCATGTCGACGACCGCAACCGCATACCCATGGTCGACCAGCGCCTGGCGATTACGGACAAACGGACTGCAGACGGCGACCGCAGAAGTCATGGTTCCGTCGTTCTGGATGCCAACGAAACCGGCGCCGCCCGCCAGTACCAGTGCGTTGCCGACCGGTAGGTCGGGGCGCAGGTGGAGAATGCGCACGGTCTTTCCCCGCGTGGGCACGTCGACCACGGTGGCAGTCGCGCCAAGCGCGCTTCCGCACATGAGCGCGAAGAGTACTAGTGCAGACGCCCGCAGGATCGGCATCGCAATCTCCAGGACCGGGACAGTGGAACAGCGTGCGGTCATCGACGGCCCCGTATCGGCGAGGCGTTCGATTATCGGTTCACCTTACGCCCGGTGTCGTCGCCGGTCAACGCAGGCGCAAATGTTCACCGGGAGTTCTTCGCGACCGGAGAGTCGCGCGCAGAAACCGTCGCCAAAGCGCGCCGGTGCCGGAAAGGCGACCGGGTGACGGGTACCCCGGCCGGCTCCGTGCGTTGTCGGGTGCGCGTGCGCGAGCCCCGACCCCGCTCGTTGCCGCGTCCTCGGGAAGCGGCTGCCGGGTGGGTCCCCGCGACGGGGCGGGGAAGGAGGCCGGGGAGTCAATTTACGTTTACGTAAACGTCATATAGACTGGCGGAGCACCAGTCGCGGCCTTCGTACCCACCGCCGCTGCGTGGAGTAAGCTTTCCCGCCCGGATCCGCCGCACGCAATTTCGAGGTTTCCAATGAACGACGCCTCTCGTCCGCCGCTCGTCTACAAGCCGGTCCACAAGGTGCGCTTCGTCACCGCCGCCAGCCTGTTCGACGGCCACGATGCGTCGATCAACATCATGCGGCGCATCCTGCAGGCCTCCGGCTGCGAAGTGATCCACCTCGGCCACAACCGGTCGGTGGAGGAGATCGTCAACTGCGCGCTGCAGGAAGACGCGCAGGGCATCGCGATCTCGTCGTACCAGGGCGGGCACGTCGAATTCTTCAAGTACATGCTGGATTTGCTGCGCGCGCGCGGCGGCGCGCACATCAAGGTGTTCGGCGGCGGCGGCGGCGTGATCGTCCCCGACGAAATCAAGGAGCTGCACGACTACGGCGTCACGCGCATCTTCTCGCCCGAGGACGGGCAGCGGCTGGGCCTGCAGGGCATGATCAACGAGATCGTCGCCGCCTGCGACACCGATCTGGCCGCCACGCTGCCGGCGTCGCTCGACGCGCTGCGCGCCGGCGAGCGTTTCGTCCGCCAGCAGGCGCTGGCGCGGCTCATCACCGGGCTCGAGAACGGCAAGGTGCCCGCAGCGCTGCGCGCGAAGCTCCTTGCCACGGCCGCGGAAACCGGCGTGCCCACGCTGGGCATCACCGGCACCGGGGGTGCGGGCAAGAGTTCGCTCACCGACGAACTGGTGCGCCGCTTCCGCCTCGACCAGAAGGACGCGCTGAAGATTGCGCTGATCTCCATCGACCCGTCACGGCGCAAGTCGGGCGGCGCGCTGTTGGGCGACCGCATCCGGATGAACGCCAACGAGCATCCCAACATCTTCATGCGCTCGCTGGCCACGCGCGATGCCGGCAGCGAGATCTCGAAGGCGTTGCCGGACGTGATCGCCGCATGCAAGGTCGCGGGCTTCGATCTCATCATCGTCGAGACCTCGGGCATCGGGCAGGGCGACGCCGCGATCGTGCCGCTGGTGGATGCGTCGCTGTACGTGATGACGCCGGAATTCGGCGCCGCGAGCCAGCTGGAGAAGATCGACATGCTCGACTTCGCCGACTTCGTCGCGATCAACAAATTCGACCGCAAGGGCGCGCAGGACGCGCTGCGCGACGTGCGCAAGCAGTTCCAGCGCAATCGCGAGGCGTGGACAACCGCGCCGGATGCGATGCCCGTGTTCGGCACGATGGCGTCGCGCTTCAACGACGACGGCGTCAC
>JANNYI010000472.1:0-4398 GCA_031410015.1 Betaproteobacteria bacterium
CCACGCCCTCGACCCTGACCTCGCCTGCGCTCGGCACGTCCAGCCCGCCCAGCAGGTGCAGCAGCGTGCTCTTGCCGGAACCCGACGTGCCCACGATCGCCACCCGCTCGCCGGGTCGCACGGCGAAGTCCACGCCCTGCAACACCACCACGTCGGCGGGACCCGTGGTGTAGGTCTTGGCCAGCGCGCGGCACGCGAGAACGGACGTCACGTCATTCATAGCGCAGCGCCTCGGCCGGATTGACGCGCGCCGCCCGCCACGCCGGATATAGCGTCGCGATGAGCGCCAGGAACAGCGCGATGGCCGCGATGGTGATGACGTCGCCACGCTGCAGGTCGGACGGCAGGTCGCTGATGTAGTACACCGACTTGTCGAGGAACTGGACGTTGAGCAGGCGCTCCAGCGCCGGCACGACAACGTCGATGTTGAGCGCCAGCAGCACGCCGCACACCACGCCCAGTGCGGTGCCGATCATCCCGATCAGCGCGCCCTGCACGACGAAGATGGCCATGATCGACGACGGCGCCGCGCCGAGCGTGCGCAGGATCGCGATGTCGGCCTGCTTGTCGGTGACCACCATCACCTGCGCCGACACGATGTTGAAGGCTGCTACCGCAACGATCAGCGTGAGGATGATGAACATCACCCGCTTCTCGATCTGCACGGCGCGGAAGAAATTGGCGTGGTTGCGGGTCCAGTCGCGCACCTCGGCGGTTACCGGCATCTTCTGCCACAGGTCGCGCGCCACGGCCGGCGCGGCGAAGAGGTCGTCGAGCTTCAAGCGCACGCCGGAGACGCCGTCCATCCGGTAGAGGCGCTGCGCATCCTCGATGTTGATGAGCGCCAGACCGTTGTCGAATTCGAACATGCCGACTTCAAAGATGCCGGTGACCTTGAAGCTCTTGAGCCGGGGCAGTGTCCCGGCCGGCGTGACGCTGCCCTGCGGCGTGATCACCACCACCGAGTCGCCGGGCATGACGTTGAGCGCGCGCGCCAGCTCGGCGCCGAGCACGATGCCGTATTCGCCGGGCTTCAGATCCGCCAAGGAACCCTTGCGCATGTGCCTGCCGATGTCGGCAACGCTGTCCTCGCGTGCAGGATCGATGCCGCGGATCAGGCCGCCGCGATTCACGTCGCCGGCGGCGAGCATGGCCTGGCCCAGCACGTAGGGTGCCGCCGCCTTCACGCGCGGCTCCTGCTTCGCGATGGTCGCGATCTGCGTCCAGTCGGCAAGCTGCGGCAGGCCGCGGACCTCGATGTGCGACGCCACGGCGAGGATGCGGTTGCGCAGCTCTTCCTGGAAACCGTTCATCACCGACAGCACCACGATCAGCGCCGCCACGCCGAGCGCGATGCCCGCCATGGAGATGAGCGAGATGAACGAGATGAACGAGTTGCGTCCGGAACCCTTGCGGGCCCGCGTGTAGCGCAGCCCGATGGCAAGTTCGTAGGGCGTCACGGGCGAATGGCCGTCGCGCGACGCCGCGCGGGCACGATGCAGTGGTACGGGCGGGGCGGCAGGCGCAGTGGCATGGGGCGGCAGAGGTGACGACGACAGTCGCGCGGTGAAGTTTTGAATTATCGCATGCTAGACTCAGCGACCGTCGCAAGGTTCCCGAACGCGTCGACATGCCCGCGTCGACATCACGACGCCATGCAACTCACGCTCGTCCTCCCCTCCCTGCTGTCCCTGCCGCCCGCACTCCTTGCCGCGTCGTCCGCGCTGGCGGGGCTCGCGCAGCGCGCGGCCGCGCCACGCCACGACGCCGCAGGCATCGACGCGGTGCTGCTCGCAGTTGCGCAGCGGCCACCCGCGACGCCGTTGGCGCCGCTGGCGGCACGTGGCGCGTGCTTCGCGCATGGCGACGACGTCATTGCGCGCGCCGATCCGGTCGCGCTGATCGCCGGTCGCGACGATGTCCTGCTGGGCGGCCGCGTCGACGACCTTGCCGCCGGGGATGCGCAGGCATTCGTCGAGCGCCTGAACCGCCACTTCGCACCCGACGGGCTGGTGTTCGCCGCGCCGCGTCCCGACACGTGGTTCGTGCAGCTGCGCGGTGTCGACCCGCCGCAGACGACGCCGCTGGCGCAGGTTCACGGCGCGATCCACGCGCACCTGCCGCGTGGCGCACAGGCGGGTCAGTGGAAGCGCTGGCTGTCGGAAATGCAGATGCTGCTGCACGACGACCCGCGCAATGCCGCGCGCGAACGCGACGGCCGCGTGCCGGTCACCGCGATCTGGATTGCGGACGCAGGGTCGACCGCCGGCGTCGGCAGCGATGCGTCCACGCAGTGGTTCGCGCCGGCCGGTCGCGAGGGCGACGTGGCGCGCGGTCTCGCCGCGCAGGATCCTGCCGCCGTCGCGGCCGCACCGGCCGGCCTTGGTCACCTGCAACCGGGACGCGATGCCGTCGTGGTCCTGCCGGCATTGCGCTCGCCCGCCGCTCTGGATGCTGCGGCAACGGAATGGCTGGCGCCCGCGCTGGCCGCGCTCGATCGGCGCACACTCTCCGCGCTCACCGTGGTGGCCACCGATGGCCGCCACGCCTTCGTCTGGACGCCGCGCGCCGTGCCGTGGTGGACGCGCTGGCGGCCATGGTCGCGCGCGCGCGCCTTCGCGCCGCCGGTCGCACCGGATCCACAATGAGCAGGCCGATCGTGCGCCGGCCGCCCGGCGCGGCGGCAACCGCGCTCGAAGCGGCGGGACTGTCGCAGGTGCTGGCGCGCGTTTATGCGGCGCGCGGCATCACCACGGCCGATGAACTCGACCACTCGTTCGCGGCACTGCCACCGTTCACGGCACTGAAGGGCATCGACGCCGCGGCGCGGCGACTCGCGACGGCAATTGCGGAGCAGGAACGCATCCTGATCGTGGCCGACTATGACGCCGACGGCGCCACTGCGTGCGCAGTCGGCATGCGCGGACTTGCCGCGATGGGCGCGCAGGTCGACTTCATCGTGCCCAATCGCTTCGAGTATGGCTACGGCCTGACGCCGGAGATCGTCGCGCTGGCGGCCACGCGCCAGCCGGCGCTGCTGGTCACCGTGGACAACGGCATTGCCAGCGTGGACGGCGTGGCGGCGGCGAATGCGCTGGGCATCGACGTGTTGATCACCGACCATCACCTGCCGGGCGATACGCTGCCTGCGGCCGCGATCATCGTCAATCCGAACCAGCCCGGCTGCACGTTTCCGAGCCGGCACATCGCGGGTGTGGGCGTGCTGTTCTATGTGTTGATGGCGCTGCGCGCGCGACTGCGCGCCGATGGCGCCTTCGCCACGCAACGCGAGCCCAACCTGGCCGACCTGATCGACCTGGTGGCGCTCGGCACGGTTGCCGACGTCGTGCGCCTCGACCAGACCAATCGCGTGTTCGTCGAGCAGGGGCTGGCACGCATCCGCGCCGGCCGCGCGCAACCCGGCGTGAAGGCGCTGTTTGCCGCTGCGGGCCGCGACCCGCGCCGCGCCACTGCCTTCGACCTGGGCTTTGTCGCCGGGCCGCGCCTCAATGCGGCGGGGCGCCTCGCCGACATGTCGCTGGGCATTCGTTGCCTGCTGGCAGAGACCGACGCCGAAGCGATGCCGCTGGCCGACGCGCTAGACAAGCTCAATCGCGAGCGCCGCGCCGTCGAAGCCGTGATGCAGGACGAGGCGCTGGCCGACCTCGACGCGCTGGCCGGGGGCAGCGACTTCGCCGGGCACTGCACGCTGTGCCTGTTCCGGCCCGAGTGGCACCAGGGGGTGGTGGGCATCGTGGCCTCGCGGCTGAAGGACCGCTTCCACCGCCCCGCCATCGTGTTCGCGCGCGGCACCGGCGGCGAACTCAAGGGCTCGGGCCGCTCGATTGCCGGGTTGCACCTGCGCGATGCGCTCGACCTCGTGTCGAAGCGCGTGCCGGATGTCATCGCGCGTTTCGGCGGCCATGCGTTTGCGGCGGGACTCACCATCGCCGAGCCCGACCTGCCCCGCTTCACGACGGCGTTCGAGGCCGTGGTCCGTGAAATCCTGGGCGGCGTGCCGCCTGCCGCGCACTGCGACAGCGACGGCGCGCTGCGCCCCGGCGAACTGACGTTCGAGCTCGCCCGGTCGCTGCGCGAGCGCGTCTGGGGCCAGGGTTTGCCCGCGCCGGTGTTCGACGAGATCTTCGACGTCAAGGCCAGCCGGGTGGTGGGCGGCAAGCATCGCCGCCTGACGCTCGAGCGCGCCGGCGAGCGTTTCACGGCGATCCTTTTCCAGCACCCGGGGGAGTTGCCACCTCGAATCCGCGCCGCCTTCCGTCCGGACATCAACGAATGGCAGGGCAACGCATCGCTCGAACTCACGATCGAGCATTGGCTGCCGGCGCCCTAGCCGGTTCCCGTTCCGCAGCATCGCCCGGTCCGGGGGGCATCTCCCGC
>JANNYI010000473.1:0-1515 GCA_031410015.1 Betaproteobacteria bacterium
CGCCGTTCGCGGCGCAGGTTGCGGCCGAAGCGGCCGGTCGCGCTGCCGCGGAATGCGGCGTCAAGAACCTCGAAGTGCGCATCAAGGGCCCCGGCCCCGGTCGCGAATCGGCGGTCCGTGCGCTCAACGCGCTGGGCATGAAGATCTCGAGCATCACCGACGTCACGCCGGTGCCGCACAACGGATGCCGGCCGCCCAAGCGTCGGCGTATTTGATTCATTAGTCAGAGCGAGGTTGAAACCTCGCCTACATTCAATTTATTCATAGCACCCTAGGATAGCTAACGTGGCTCGATATCTCGGACCCAAATGCAAGCTGGCGCGACGGGAAGGTACTGACCTTTTCCTGAAAAGCGCGCGTCGTTCGCTCGACTCCAAGTGCAAACTGGAAACCAAACCCGGCCAGCATGGCGTGAAATCCGGCATGCGTATGTCGGATTACGGCAACCAGTTGCGCGAGAAGCAGAAGCTCCGTCGCATGTACGGTCTTCTCGAGCGGCAATTCCGCCGTTACTTCGCCGAAGCCCAGCGTCGCAAGGGCTCCACCGGCACCAACCTGCTGCAGTTGCTCGAGTCCCGCCTCGACAACGTGGTCTACCGGATGGGCATCGGCTCCACGCGCGCCGAAGCCCGCCAGCTGGTCACGCACTGCTCGATCATGGTCAATGGCCGTTCGCTGAACGTGCCGTCGGCACTGCTCAAGGCTGGCGACGTGGTCAGCGTCACCGACAAGTCGAAGGCGCAGCTCCGGATCGTGGACTCGCTGCAACTCGCCGAGAAGGTAGGCCTTCCTTCCTGGGTCGAAGTCGACGCCAAGAAGATGACCGGCACCTTCAAGGGCGCGCCCGAGCGTTCCGAATTCGGCCAGGACATCAACGAAAGCCTGGTCGTCGAACTGTACTCGAAGTAAACGGCACCAAGGCTGTCGCGCAATTCCGGCGCCCCCTCCGGATTCGCAAGAGGATTTCGCATGCAGAGCAATGTTCTGTTGAAACCGCGCATCATCGACGTGCAATCGACGTCGCCGTTCCACGCCAAGGTGGTGATGGAGCCGTTCGAGCGTGGTTATGGTCATACGCTGGGCAACGCGCTGCGGCGCGTGCTGTTGTCGTCGATGCCCGGCTACGCTCCCACCGAAGTCAAGATCACCGGCGTGCTGCATGAGTACTCGGCGCTCGACGGCGTGCAGGAAGACGTCGTCGACGTCCTGCTCAACCTGAAGGGTGTCGTGCTGAAGCTGCACAACCGCGACCACGTCATGCTTCGCCTCGCCAAGTCGGGCGAAGGTGTCGTCACGGCCGCGGATATCGAGCCGAACCACGACGTCGAGATCATCAATCCCGAGCACGTCATCGCGCACTTGACCGCCGGCGGCAAGCTCGAGATGGAAATCCGGGTCGAGCAGGATGGCGCCGATGGTACGGCCGCCTTCGGGCTTGACGCGCGCCGTGGCGGGTTGATAGCCGCGGCCCTTCTCGACCCGGATTTCCATCTCGAGCTTGCCACCGGCGGTCAA
>JANNYI010000474.1:0-16535 GCA_031410015.1 Betaproteobacteria bacterium
CTTGCCGCCGCGGATGACCCCCACGGAGGCCACGGCCACCACGGCGGTGGCGCCCTTGTCCTTCAGCGCCCACAGGTTGGCGCGATAGTTGACCCGGTGCGGCGGAATCGTGTGCCCATGACCGTGCCGTGCGAGGAACACGACCGGACAAGCCGCCACCTCGCCGAACAGCAGCGTGGACGACGGGTCGCCATAGGGCGTCCGGATGACTTCGCGGTGGGCCACGGCCAGCGTCGAAAGCCTGGTCAGGCCACTACCGCCGATGATTGCAAGCATGGATATTGCTTCAGAATATTCAACGGGTTGCAGGATTGCCGGCGAAACTGGAAAGCGCCGTCAATTCATGACATTATCATGGCGAAGCGCGACCTTGGCTCAGGTTCGGCGCGAAGCGAATTGTACCGTCAGGATCCGCCCCGGGCTCCAACCGGGCGACGGCACGGTGGCCACCACGAAGGGACGCTCATGTACCTCGACCGCTTGTTCAAGCTGATGGCCGAAAAGCAGGCCTCGGATCTCTTCATTTCCTGCGGCGCGCCGATCAACCTCAAGGTCAACGGGGTGGTGCAGCCCGTGTCGACGCAGCCGATGGACATCGACACCGTGCGGCGCATCGCCTACGAACTGATGACCAAGGAGCAGGCCCGCGAGTTCGAGAACACGATGGAGATGAACCTGTCGCACCTCGACCGCAGCGTGGGCAACTTCCGCGTCAACATCTTCCGCCAGCGCGGCACGATCTCGCTGGTCATTCGCTACGTGCGCAGCAACGTGCCGCCCTTCGAGTTGCTGAAACTGCCGAGCGTGCTGCTCGACCTCGTGACGGAAAAGCGCGGCCTCGTGCTGGTGGCGGGCGCCACCGGCTCCGGCAAGTCGACGTCGCTGGCGGCCATGATCGATCATCGCAACCTGACCAAGCCGGGCCACATCCTCACGATCGAGGACCCGATCGAATACCTGTTCGAGCACAAGCAGAGCGTGATCAACCAGCGTGAGATCGGCGTGGACACGATCAACTACACGGCGGCGCTGCAGAATGCGCTGCGCGAGGCGCCGGACCTCATCATGATCGGCGAGGTCCGCGACAAGGAAACGATGCAGCAGGCGCTGCTGCACACGCTGACCGGGCACCTCTGCCTCACCACCATCCACGCCAACAACAGCTACCACGCGCTGTCGCGGATCATCAACCTCTTCCCGCACGACGCGCGCTCGGCGGTGCTGTCCGACCTGTCGATCGGGCTGCGCGCCATCGTGTGCCAGCGGCTGGTCCGCAACCTGGAAGGGGAATTGCAGCCGGCCGTGGAAATCCTGCTGAATACATCGCTCATCGCCGACCTGATCAAGAACGGCGAGTTCGCCCAGATCAAGGAAGCGATGGAGCAGTCGCTCTACCCCGGATCACAGACCTTCGAGCAGGCGTTGTGCAAGCTCTACATCGACGGCACCATCAGCTATGAAGAGGCGATGATCGGCTCCGACTCGCCCACCAACCTCGCGTGGCAGATCAACCAGAACAGTCCCTCGTCGCGCCAGGCCGCCGACACGAGCGTCGGCGACACCGAGGCGCGTCGTACCGGCGCCGACTTCGGGACCATGACGATCAACACCGACCTCCTCGACCGCGCCCACTGAGCGTGCCGCTTCAACCGGCCGGTCCGCCGGCTTTGCTACCATGCGGTCGATGGACACTGCTGCTGCTCCCACCCTCGCGCTCGCGCAGGAACTGATCGCGCTGCGCTCGCTCACCCCCGACGACGCGGGCTGCCAGGACCTGCTGATGGCCCGGCTTGCCCCGCTTGGCTTCACCGGCGAGACCGTCAGCGCCAATGGCGTCACCAATCTCTGGGCGCGCCGCGGCACTGCGCGGCCGCTGGTGTGCTTCGCGGGCCATACCGACGTCGTGCCCACCGGGCCGCTGGCGCAGTGGGATTCGGACCCCTTCGTGCCCACGCAACTCGATGGTTTCCTGCACGGCCGCGGCGCGGCCGACATGAAGGCATCGATCGCGGCCTTCGTCACCGCCATCGAAGGCTTCGTTTCGGCGCATCCCGATGCGCCGGGGTCGATCGCGCTCCTCATCACGTCCGACGAGGAAGGTCCATCGGTCGATGGCACGGTGAAGGTGGTCGAGCGCCTGGCCGCGCGCGGCGAGCGCCTCGACTATTGCATCGTCGGCGAGCCATCGTCGGTCGACGCGCTGGGCGACATGATCAAGAACGGCCGGCGCGGTACGCTGTCGGGCACGCTGACCGTCAAGGGCGTGCAGGGCCACATCGCGTACCCGCACCTCGCGCGCAATCCGATTCACGAGGTGGCGCCGGCGCTGGCCGAACTTGCGGCCACGACGTGGGACACGGGCAACGAGTACTTCCCGCCCACCACCTGGCAATGCTCCAACATCCATGCCGGCACCGGCGCCACCAACGTCATCCCCGGCACGCTGGAAGTGATGTTCAATTTTCGCCATTCCACCGCCAGCACGCGCGAGTCGCTAGCCGCGCGCCTCGAGGCCGTGCTGCGCCGGCATGCCCTCGACTACGATCTCGCGTGGACCGGTTCGGGCAAGCCGTTCCTGACCGAGCGCGGCACCCTGGTCGACGTGACGAGTTCGGCCATTCGCGCGGTCACCGGCCGCACGCCCGAGATTTCGTGTACCGGCGGCACGTCGGATGGCCGCTTCATCGCCGACATCTGCGCCGAGATCGTCGAACTGGGGCCGGTCAACGCCACCATCCACAAGTTGAACGAGCGTGTCCGCATCGCGGATCTCGAGCCGCTGTCAGCCATCTATCGCGGCATTCTCGAACGGTTGCTGGTGCCTGCCGTGGTGCGCGCATGAGCGCCGTTCCCGTCAATGAACTCGAGACGCTGCGCGACTGGTTGCGCTGGGCCGTGTCGCGGTTTACGGAAGCGGGCCTCGCCTTCGGCCACGGCAGCGGCGATGCCTACGACGAAGCGGCCTACCTGCTGCTGCACGCCTTGCACCTCCCGCTCGACCGCCTGGAGCCGTTCCTCGACGCGCGCCTGACGCAGGCCGAACGGCAAACCGTGGCCCAGATCTTCTCGCGCCGCATCGAGGACCGGGTGCCTGCGGCGTACCTCACCCGCGAGGCCTGGCTCGGCGAATTCCGCTTCTACGTGGACGAACGCGTCATCGTGCCGCGCTCGTTCATCGCCGAGCTGCTGGGCAACGGTCTCGAGGCCTTCGTCGGCCCGGCCGACGATGTGCAGTCCGCGCTCGACATGTGCACGGGCTCCGGGTGTCTCGCCATCCTGCTGGCCCACGCCTATCCTACCGCCGATGTCGACGCGGTCGACCTGTCGGCCGAAGCGCTCGCCGTGGCGCAGCGCAACGTCAGCGACTATGGCCTGGCCGATCGCGTGAACCTGATCCGCTCCGACCTCTTCGCCAACCTGCCCGAGAAGAATTACAACCTCATCATCAGCAACCCGCCCTATGTGACTTCGTTGTCGATGGACGCGCTGCCGGCCGAATATCGCCACGAGCCGCGCCTCGCCCTGGCCGGAGGCGATGACGGACTCGATGCGGTGCGCACGCTGCTGAAGGATGCGCCGCGCTTCCTCGATCACGAGGGCACGCTTGTCGTGGAGGTGGGACATGGTCGCGCCGCCACCGAAGCCGCATTTCCGCGGCTGCCCTTCGTATGGCTGCAGACGGCATCCTCGGACGACAGCGTATTCATGCTGAAGCGCGAAGACCTGATCGCCGGACGCTGACGGTCGGTTCAGCTTGCCCATGACCACCTTGCCCGATCCGACCCTTCGCTCCGGCGGCGAAATCCTGGTGGCGAGCCTGCTGGCCCAGGGCGCCACGCATGCCTTCGGCGTCCCCGGCGAGAGCTACCTCGCCGTGCTCGACGCCCTGCACGATGTACGCGACCGCCTGCAGTTCGTGATCTGCCGGCACGAAGGCGGCGCTGCCTACATGGGCGAGGCTTTCGGCAAGCTCACCGGCACGCCGGGCCTCGTATTCGTCACCCGCGGCCCGGGTGCATCGAATGCCGCCATCGGCATCCACACGGCGATGCAGGATTCCACGCCACTGATCGTATTCGTCGGACAGGTCGGCAGCGACATGGTCGACCGCGAGGCGTTCCAGGAAGTCGACTATCGCCGCATGTACGGCAGCGTGGCCAAGTGGGCTGCGCAGATCGACCAGGTGGAACGCATCCCTGAGTATGTGGCGCGCGCCTGGCGGCTCGCCATGTCCGGCCGGCCTGGACCGGTGGTGCTGGCACTGCCGGAAGACATGCTGACCACGCGCGGCCGCTGCGGGGATGCGCCGCGCGTCGGCGCCGTGCCGGCGACACCCGGACCGCAGGCGATCGACGCTCTGCGCGAGCGCCTTGCGGTGGCCGAACGTCCGCTGGTGCTGGTGGGAGGCAGTCGCTGGTCCGCTGCCGCCTGCGCCGGGCTGCGTCAATTTGCGGAGGCCAGCGGATTGCCTGTGGCGTGCGCGTTCCGGGCACAGGATCTCTTCGACAATCGCCATCCGCAATACGCGGGCGACGTGGGAATCGGGATCAATCCGGCGCTGGCCGCGCGCGTGCGCGATGCCGACCTGCTGCTCGTGATCGGTGAACGACTGGGCGAAATGACCACCGGCGGCTACACGCTGCTCGAGGTGCCGGTGCCGCGCCAGCGCCTTGTGCACGTGCATCCGTCACCCGATGAACTCGGCCACGTCTACCAGCCCGATCTCGCCATCGCCGCCGAGCCCGGCGCGTTGTTCGACGCGCTGAATGCGCTGCCGCCGCTCGCCCGCCCCGAGTGGGCGGCGCAGTCCGCTCGCGCGCACGCCGATTACGATGCGTGGCGCGCGCGCCGCCCCGTGCCCGGTCCGGTGGACATGTGGGCGGTGATGGAGTGGCTCGACGCGCGCCTGCCCGATGACGCGATACTCACCAACGGCGCGGGCAACTACACGGTGTGGCTGCACCGGTTGTTTCGCTATCGCGGCTTTCGCACCCAGCTCGCGCCGTATTCGGGCGCGATGGGCTACGCGGTACCCGCTGCCGTGGCAGCCAAAGCGGTGCATCCGGGGCGCATGGTGGTGTCATGGAACGGCGATGGCTGTTTCCAGATGAACGGACAGGAAATGGCCACCGCCGCGCAATACGGCCTGGCAGTGATCTTCGTCGTGATCGACAATGGCATGTACGGCACGATCCGCATGCACCAGGAACGCAACTATCCGGCGCGCGTGTCGGGCACCGACCTGGTCAATCCGGATTTCGCAGCCCTGGCCCGGGCGTATGGCGCCCATGGCGAAACCGTGACGACCACGGCGGAATTCGCGCCGGCGTTCGAGCGCGCGGTGGCCAGCAACCGCCCGGCGCTGCTGCATGTGCGCATCGACCCGGAGGCGCTGACGCTCAATGCCAGCCTGAGCGCGCTGCGGCGGCAGGGCGAAGCGGCGCAACGCGCCTAGCGTCTGCGAGGGGTGGCGTGGCGCCGCCGGGACGTCAGCCGGAGGTGGCCGCGGCACCGGCGCGCAAGGCGCGGCCCAGCATGATCCGCCACATGCCGCCGGAGATGAGACAAATGCCGACCAGGATGCCGATGAAGGCGATCGAATTCTGCGGCCAGCCCATCGCGATCAGCACGGCGAGCACGATCGACAGGGCGCCATCGAAGAGCACCCAGCCGCACCCCGCCTGCCCCTTCAGACGCAGCCCCAGCAGCAGGCTGGAAACACCGCTCGCGAAAATGAAGGCGCCGATGATCAGCGCCAGCGTGGCGATGCTGGCGATGGGATTGGTCAGCATGATGACGCCCAGCGCCAGCGTGGCGATGGCCGCGACCAGCTTCCACAGGAAGCCGTCCTCGCCGCGTTGGTGGAACGCATAAACGGCTTCGATGACGCCGGCAAATACGAAGATCCACGCCAGCACCAGCGAAAAACTGAGCGCCGCGACCGCCGGTTGCATGATCGCAATGATGCCGGTGATGATCAGCAACACGCCCCACACGGTGACCCAGATACTGGCCTTGCGTTCAAGATTTGCGGCAGAGGTAACCATGGGTGTCGGCCTTGTCGTGGTGAACAACGGTTATCCTAGGCGCTGCCGACTGCAATTGGCAAGTGCCTGGCGGCCGATGGCATGACCGCGGGCCGGGCCGACCGGGCCGGCGCCGACCAAAGGAGCACGGAGCATGGGTGTCAAGCAACTCTTCGACCTGCGCCACAAGGTGGCGGTCGTCACCGGGGGCTCGCGCGGCCTTGGCCTGACGATGGCGCAGGCGCTTGGTGAAATGGGCGCCCGCGTGGCGCTGGTGGCGCGCAAGGCGGACGAACTCGAGGCTGCGCGCACGACGCTTGCCGCGCAGGGTATCGACTGTCTCGTCGTTGCCGGCGACCTCGCGATTCCTGCGACGAGCACGCGGGTCGTCGACGCCGTCATGCAGCACTGGGGGCAGATCGACATCCTCGTCAACAATGCCGGTGCCAATTGGGCCGCGCCGGCCGAGGACTATCCGGACGACGGCTGGCGCAAGGTGATGGCGCTGAACGTCGATGCGCAGTTTGCGCTGGCGCGCGAAGCGGGCAAGCGCTCGATGATCCCGCGCCGCAGCGGCAAGATCATCAACATCGCGTCCATCGCCGGGCTCTTCGGCAATCCGCCGGCGTGGGAGATGCAGACGATCGCGTACAACACCAGCAAGGGCGCGCTGGTGAACCTCACGCGCGCGCTTGCCGCGGAATGGGGCCGCTACAACATCAACGTCAACGCGATCTGCCCCGGCTTCTTTCCGTCGAAGATGACCAAGGCCACGCTCGCGCGCATCGACCGCGCCGTGATCGAATTGACGCCGTTGGGCCGGTTGGGCAACGACGACGATCTGCAGGGCGCCGTCGTGTTCCTCGCCTCCGAAGCATCGCGGCACGTCACGGGGCAGGCGCTGGTCGTCGATGGCGGTTGCACGATTGTCTGACCCCGACGCCACCGCCAACGTCGGCGCAAGGCTGGTGACGCCGGCCCAGCCGCTCGACACCGGCCGCCTGCAGGACTTTCTGCGCACCGTGCTCGGCACCGACGCGCGGGTGCAGGGCATCCGCCAATTCCAGGGCGGGCAATCCAATCCCACCTACCGTGTCACGGTAGGCGAGAAGCACTTCATCCTGCGCCGCAAGCCGTCGGGGCCGCTGCTGCCCTCGGCCCATGCGATCGAACGCGAGTACCGCGTGATGGCGGCGCTGGGGCCCACCGACGTGCCGGTGCCACGCATGGTGGCGCTGGGCGAGGACGAGGCGATTCTCGGCACGCCGTTCTTCGTGATGGAGTACGTCGAAGGCCGCGTGCTCTGGGATCCCACGCTCCCCGGCATGACGCGCGATGCGCGCGCCGCGCACTACGATGAACTGAATCGCGTGCTGGCCGCGCTGCACCTGGTGGACATCGACCGCGTCGGTCTTGCCGACTTCGGTCGCCATGGGCAGTACATCGGGCGCCAGGTTGCGCGCTGGTCGAAGCAGTACGCAGCCGCAGCAATTGCGCCCATACCCGCGATGGATCGGCTGCTCGAATGGCTGCCGCACCACATTCCCCCCGGCGACGAGACCAGCATCGTCCATGGCGACTACCGGCTCGACAACGTGATATTCCATCCGACCGAACCGCGGGTGCTGGCCGTGCTCGACTGGGAGTTGTCCACGCTCGGCCATCCGCTCTCCGATCTCGCCTACCAGGTGATGGCGTGGCGGCTCACGGCCGGGCAGTTTCGCGGCATTGCCGACGCTGACCTGCCGGCACTGGGCATCCCGGCGGAGCGCGACTACGTGGCAGCCTACTGCCGGCGCACCGGGCGCAACGGCGTCGAGCATTTCGAGTTCTACCTCATCTTCAACATGTTTCGTATCGCGGCAATCCTGCACGGCGTCCTCGCCCGCGCGCAGCACGGCAATGCCGCCAGCGACGACGCCATCGCCACCGGCGGCCGGGCGCGTCTCGTGGCCGACGTCGCGTGGGCCATGGCGCAGAGCGCCGATCACTGAGGAGTTTCAAGATGGATTTCACCCACAACGACCGCGTGCGCGACCTGCAGGACCGGCTCACGCGCTTCATGGCCGACCACGTCTATCCGGCCGAAGCGGTCTATGCCGCCGAGGTCGAAGCCAATCGGCGCGCCGGCCATCCGTGGATCGCCACGCGCATCATGGAAGCGCTGAAGGCCCGGGCACGCGCGGAAGGACTGTGGAACCTGTTCCTGCCGCAGTCGTCCATGGGCGCCGGCCTGACCAATGCGGAGTACGCGCCGCTGTGCGAGATCATGGGCCGCTCGTGGATTGCGCCCGAAGCCTTCAACTGCAATGCACCCGACACCGGCAACATGGAAGTGCTGGTGCGCTACGGCACACCGGAGCAGCAGCAACGATGGCTGGTGCCGTTGCTGGCCGGGGAGATCCGCTCGGCCTTCGCGATGACGGAGCCCGATGTGGCCTCGAGCGACGCCACCAACATCGCTGCGTCCATCACGCGCGATGGTGATGATTATGTCGTCAACGGCCGCAAGTGGTGGACCACCGGCGGACCGGATCCGCGCTGCCGCATCCTGATCCTGATGGGCCAGTCCGACCCCGACAATGCCGACCGCTACCGGCGCCAGTCGATGATCCTCGTGCCCGTGGACACGCCCGGCGTGACGATGCTGCGCACGCTGTCCGTTTTCGGCTACGACGACGCCCCGCACGGCCATGCCGAATTCGACTTCCAGAACGTGCGCGTACCCGCGTCCAACATGCTTCTGGGCGAAGGCCGCGGGTTCGAGATTGCACAGGGGCGGCTCGGTCCGGGACGCATCCATCACTGCATGCGCCTCGTGGGCCAGGCCGAGCGCGCGCTCGAACTGATGTGCCACCGTGCCGCCACCCGCACGGCCTTCGGCAAGACGATCGCGGAGCGCACGGTGACGCAGGAGCGCATCGCGCAGGCCCGCATCCTGATCGACCAGGCGCGCCTTCTCGTGCTGCACGCGGCGTGGAAGATGGACACCGCAGGCAACAAGGCGGCACGCAAGGATATCGCGATGATCAAGGTCGTCGCGCCCAACATGGCGTGCCAGGTGATCGACTGGGCCATCCAGGTGCACGGCGCCGCCGGCGTCAGCGACGACGTGCCGCTCGCGTTCTTCTACGCGCAGGCGCGCTCGCTGCGATTTGCCGACGGGCCCGACGAGGTCCATCGCAACCAGATCGCGCGGCTGGAGATGTCGGCATTGCGCGAAACGCACTGACACCGCCCGGTGTCGTCGCGCGGCGACGGCGGCGCGCCTTGCTGGCGCGTGACGTTGGCCTGAACGATAATGACGATGAAGCAGGCGATGTCCGGCGCCAACCAGCGCCGGCGATGGCTTCGATATCCACGACGCGACGCCATCGCGCGTCCCCGGAGAGCGACTTGACGGTGCTGCACCTCTTCAAACTCCTGGTCGCGGCCGGCCTCCTCGCCGGATGTGCCGGCACGCCCACGACCGCGCCGGTTCGCTACGACTCCACCACTTCCGTGCCGGCCATCTATGCGGGCGCGGTGTCCTACCCCGAGCGCCTGCGCCCGGTGCCGGGCGATGCCGGCGCCTGGCGCTGGCGCGATCCCGACGTCGATTTCCGCCAATACCAGGCGCTGCTGGTCGAACGTATCCGCATCAAGCTCGACGCGGCCTCGCCGGCGGCGGATCCCAACGAATTGAAGGCGCTGACGGATTACTTCCACGCGGCAATCGACCGCGCCGTCGCCCCGCCCTACGCTATCGCGCGCGAGCCCGGACGCGGCGTGCTGCGGGTTCGCATCACCATCGTCGATCTCCTCGCCACCAACCCGGAGGTGAGTGTGGTGGTGTTGCTGACCCCGTACGCAACGATTCCGGACATGCTGTCCTCCGCTGCCACGGGCCGACCGGCCGGCGCGGCGCCCTACCTTGGTCGCACCGGCATCGCCGTGCAGTTCATCGATGGCGCCACTGATCGCGTAGTAGCTGAGTTCGCCGATGTCCAGTTCGGGCGCAAGTACGACGTCAACGCAACGGGCAGCGTCACGAGTGCCGTCACGTCCGGCGTCACCAACTATCTTGACGCGTATTCGACCTGGGCCTACACGCAGCAGGCGTTCGACCGATGGTCGCTGCAGCTGCGCCGTCGCCTCGACCAGATCAACGGCCGTGTTTCGGGTTGATTGACCACCTTCGTTCCATTAGTTCGTCTCCCGACATCATCATGACGCCAATCCGCTTGACCGTTCTGCTGACGTTAACCGTTGCCGCTCTCGTTGCGATGCCGGCGACCACCTCGGCGCAGGCCCCCGCCGCTGCCGCGCCACGCGCGGCCATTCCGCCGGATTCGTGGCCGCGTGCCGTCGGCCTCGCCAAGGCGCAGGCATTGATCTACCAGCCGCAGGTGACCAGCTGGACCGACAACCAGATCAGTTTCCGGACCGCGCTGGCCATCAAGGCCGACGGCGCCAAGGACGAGACGTTCGGCGTGGCCATGGTCAGCGCGCGCACGCAGGTCGACAAGGTGGCGCGCACGGTGGTGTTCGAGAATCTCAAGTTCTCGAAGATCGACTTCCCGACGCTGCCGGACCGGGGGGCGAGCTATGCCGCGGAACTGCAGAAGGAATTTGCCGCCAGCGTGCGTTCGATGTCGCTCGACCGGCTGGAAGCCTCGCTTGCCGCCGCCGGCATCAAGCCGCCCACCATCGCGGTGAACAACACGCCGCCGCAGGTCATCGTCAGCAACATGCCGGCCATCCTCGTGCCGATCGACGGCGCGCCGGTGATCAAGCCGGTGCCCGGCAATGCGCGGTTCAACCGCGTGATCAATACGCGTGCGCTGATCCTGCAAGGCGGACTGGAGCAGAATTTCTATATCCATGTCTACGACGGCTGGCTGTCGGCGTCGACCATCGGTGGTCCGTGGACGCAGTCGTTCCGGCAGCCCTTCGGCATGGACGATCTCGGACAGCAACTGGCCAGTGGCGGCAAGGTGGACATGCTGTCCGGCGGCGCCAACGCCAATCCCAAGCCGTCGCTCGCCAACGGCGTGCCAACCATCTTCACCACGCAGATGCCCACCGAGCTGCTGGTGTTCAACGGCCAGCCGGATTTCGTCCCGATCGTGGGCACGCCGCTCCTGTGGGCGTCCAACACCACCAGCGACGTCCTGATCGACACCACCAGCAACAATTACTATGCGTTGCTGTCGGGCCGCTGGTTCCGCAGCACGGCGCTCCCCGGCCCATGGGTCTTCGTCCCGGCCGACGCGCTGCCGCCGTCGTTTGCGCAGATTCCGCCGCAGTCGCTGGCCGGTGCCGTGCTGCCCACGGTCGCCGGCACGCCGCAGGCGCAGGCTGCAGTCATAGCCAATTCGATACCCCAGACCGCCACCGTGCCGCGCAAGGGCGGCCCGACGTTCACGCCCAACTTCGACGGCCCGCCGCAGTTCGCGCCGATCCCCGGCACGCCGATGTCGTACATCGTCAATGCCTCGGTGCCGCTGATCCAGGCGTCGCCCGGTGCGCTGTATGCGGTGCAGTCGGGCATCTGGTTCACTGCCGGCGCGCTGACCGGTCCGTGGACCGTCGCGACTGCCGTGCCTTCGGTGATCTACACGATCCCGCCGTCGTCACCGCTCCATTACGTAACGTACGTGCGCATCTACGAGGCCACGCCGGAATACGTCTACGTCGGGTATACGCCCGGCTATCTCGGCACCGTGGTTTCGCCGTACGGCACCGTCGTGTACGGCACCGGCTACGTCTACTCGCCGTGGGTCGGCACCATCTGGTACCCGCCGCCGTACACCTATGGCGTGGCCGCCACACCGGTCTACAACCCGTACGTCGGCTTCACTTATGGCTTCGCGCTGGGGCTCGCCACCGCCGCGTGGACCGAGCCCTATTGGGGTGGCGCCTACTACCATCCCGGCTACTACGGTGGCTATCCGTGCTGCGCGTCCGCCAGCGCCAATGTCTACGGCCACTGGGGCAGCACCACCTACTCCGGCACGCGCTCGTGGTACGCGGGGGGCGGCGTCGCGGGCACGACGGCCAGCGGCAACTACTACAACAACCGCACCGGCACGTCCGGCACGTACAACGCAGGCAAGCAGTACAACGCGTACACGGGCAACGCCACGCGCGGGTATGACCGCACGGCGAATACGGCGGCCGGTGGTTCGGGCGAGGTCGCCCGCGGTTCCAACTACAACACGTACACCGGCCAGCGCTCGACCGGTTCTGCTGTTTCCGCCACCGGCGCGGGCGGCAGCACCTACAACCGGGCCGGCGCAACCACGGCGGGCCCACAGGGTGACGCGCATGTCGGAGGCGGATCGACGACCAATGCCAAGACCGGCAACACCAATACGTGGGCCACGGCGTCGGCCGGCAACAATCACTATGCCGACGTCAACGGCAACGTCTACAAGAACACCGGCGACGGCTGGCAGCAGCATTCGTCCAGCGGCTGGGGCGGTTCGTCCGGCGCGTCGTCATGGGGCAATGCCGAGTCGCAGGCGCGCAGTGCCGGTGACGACCGCGCGAACACCTTCGGCAGCGCGAGCCATGGCGGGTTGGGTGGTGGCGGTGGCTGGGGCGGTGGGGATCGCTTTGGCGGAGGTGGTTTCGGGGGCGGTGGGGATCGCTTTGGCGGCGGTGGGTTTCGGGGGGGTGGGCGGCGCTGAGTTCGCCACGTTCTCAGCGCGAAGCTTGAAAATCGCGCCGCAGGCGATATTGCCGGTCACGTGTGGTAATTCTACGGTCGCGGAACGCGCTGCGGATTGCCTGCCGCCGCACCCAGGCCACCCACCCATCCATGATCTGCGAGCGAGATCGGTCTGAGCATTCCGGATCTGAGCGGTTGAAACTCGCCGGGTGGTAACACGGGTGGACCTTGTTGAATGATCCAGAGATCGGCCCACCGCCGCGCCGCTTGCGGTGCCGCGGCGCTGGAACCACTGATCGGCGAAACACCCCCCGAATAGTTGGCCGCCGACAGCACACCCCGGCACGTCACCGAATCCTCGCTTGGCGCGAGCCAATTGGGGGTGTTGGCAACCCTGCTCGCGTCGGGATTGGGGCCCTGCGACGAATACCCCGCCGGAAAGACATCGGACGTACGATAGCCCCCAATGACCAGCGTATGCCGGCCCGTCGCGATCCCGCTCACCGTGCCCCGGCGGCTGACCATGGCGGTCGGTGGGGGCGGCGGGAGAATGGCCGGCGGCGGATCAAAATTGACCGGGTGTCCGGAAGGCGTGAAGCGTGCGTAGTGCGTATCGTCGAAATACGATTGTCGCCCCTTGGCCCGCCGGCCGGATTGGGTATCGGAGCGACGGATCCAGCCTTGCAGGTCAATCGCCTTGGGACCATCGTTTTGGACTTCCACCTTCCAGAGCCCGCCTTCCGCGAGCGGTTGGAAGGCGCCGCCGCCGGGGTTGAACTCCGTGGGGTTCGTGTAGAGCGTGAAGCAAGGTCGTCCGTTCACGAGACTGTAAGTGGCACTAAACGTATCGGCGGGAGAAGCGGGATTTGGAACTCTCGATTGCGGAGGTTTGATGCTGATGTTTGCCCCCGAGGGCGCCTGCAAGGTCACGGTCGCCTGGGCTCCCGTGTTGAGCCACAACTGAAGCATGCTCTCGGTACGGCCGCCGGGTTGAATGCGCCACGGCAGCACTTTGGACGCACCGGATTCGACATGCGCTTGCGCGTGAACCCTGCCCTGACGCGAATTGCCCGCGGCCAGCACTATGGTCAGCGGCGTGGAATGAGTCGGGCCAAAAAAGGTGATCATCAAATCTGCGAAAACTTCGAATGGATCGGTTCCGTCGTGCGGACCTTCGTGCGGACCGTAGCTGAGATTGACAACGACGGGCAGCTTCTCGCCAGGCTCACGCAATTGCCCGGCGCGATGCATGATGTACGCCAAGCCCCACGCTGCATGCGGCTTCAACAGGGACGTCGCAGGGTCACCAACTGCAAACTCGGGCATGTCAACCGCAATGATCGGACGATTCTGCTCATCCACGTCGCGTTGCGCACCCGCCATCAGGTCCAGCACCAGCGTCCCGTGTGATCGACGATGTGCCAGCGGCTTGTAGCCATCCTTGGAAAAATCGAGGCCGCCAACCGAACGGTAGACCGCGGCCTCGTCGCCACTCGAATTTTTTATCGCTGCGTCAATGTCGGCTGCCTTCAGCTCCAGACCGGGCATTGGAAACGGAAAGCCCAGCACGGTGGGCAAGACAGCCTGCTGCCACACAAAGGCAACGCGGCTGCCGGTCAGATTGCGAAATCGCTCGTGGGCGAAGGCGATGCCCTGGTCGATCACGCCCATCACCACGCGACCAATCCTCTTCCCGCGTTGGGCCTTGTCGGGCAGTGGCTTGTCGGGTTTCATCTCCTTGCCGGGAGTGACGTCCATGGGCACGCCCAATTCCGCTTGCAGGATGGTCTGTCGCCACTCGCTCCTTTCGACCAGCGAAGCAGCGGCCTTGCGGTTTACGAGAAGTACGCAATGGCGAAAACCTGGCATCTCGACCAAGCCACTCGGGAGTTCGCGAAACAGTGCCGGCACCATCACCTCGTGCTTGAGGGTGTGTGGCAGCCAGTCGCGATCAACGAACCACTGCCATTGCCCGCCGTGGGACTCGGTGGGAGCGCCCTTGGGATCGAACTCCACCATCAGCGGCAGCCACTCACCGTTGCCGAGGTAGGCAAAGTTGGTGGCAATCGCCCGATCAAGGTCTGGCTGGAAAGGGCGCCGGACTTCTGCGTCGTGCACGTTGGTTGCGCTCATGAGTTGATCCGCCTATGCCCATTCGGACGCAGCCGCTTTCCACAGCCAGTTCATGGTGTCGGAACCTTTGACCGAAGGCCCCGCCGCCGGGAGGGCGGTTTGCAGCGCGTACACCGTGGTATTCCGCACCCCTGTCGTCGCAGTGACATGCTCGGCCCCCGAGAAGTCCGTGCCCCCGGGGAAGTTCGCGCCATCGAATTTCCAGGCCCCGATCGAGGTGGGCGCAGCGGCCCCGCCACCGGCACTGGTCGCAGGCCTGGTCCGCGCGATGAAATAATCCGCAATGCTCATACCCAGCATTTGTCCCGCCATGCTGTCCACCGGAAAGTGGACACCGGCCACCGTGCGATTGATGGCGATGCGCGCAGCCTGCCGCAGCAGCAACTCCCGTAGTTGCTGATTGGCAGCACCCCCTGGGGAGGTCGACATCAATTCGTAGAGCACCATGGCTACTGCGTGGGCTTCCGTGGAGTGGCCGCTGGGCAGAGACCCGTGCGCTGGCGTTTGGATCATCGGTTGCACCTGCGCTGAATATTCGTGCGGGCGGCGCACGCACAACGCGTGCTTGAAGTTCATCTCGGCATATTTCGCGAGCTGGAGCACAAGGTGCAGCAGTTCGAGGGTTTTGGCATGACGTGCTCGATACAACGGCACGACCGAGCCCCAGAAGGCGTATTGCGGCGCCATCTGAGCAACGATCTCGCGGGTACGATCCGAGCGAAGGTCGGACCAACCGTTGACGAAATCGAGCTGCGCCTTGAGGGTTGCCTCGCTCGGACGGATCATGGCCACCAGAGGAGCGCAAGTAACGGCTGGCGCGGCGCCGGGCGTGACCTCGACATGCCAGAGTGTCGGCACACCGGCGTCGAGCGAAAAATGCAGGCCCGACAGAAGTTCGGATTCGAACACGAAACTCCGGACACGCGCATCCCAACGGGAAAGATTTGCGGGATCGCGGGTTGCCAAGGCGGGCATTGGCCATGCCGTAGTGGCCCCTGCGCCAGCGGTCCAAGTGCCGACGATGCCGTCACGATGCGCGAGTAACGCCCCCGATGGTGCTCGCCTCGTGCCAAATCCCTCGAATCCCTCGAATCCTTCAAATCCTTCAAATCCTTCGAAACCTTCGAAACCTTCGAAACCTTCGAGTCCGCTCATCAATTTCCCCTTTTCAGCCCGCTCTTTGTATCTAGATCGGAACCCCAGCGCTTTTCAACACGTTAGCAACTCGTTTTCCAATCGCAAAATCGGCACTCGGCGAACGTTCCAGATATGACGAAATCCGAAATTCTGGATCCAGTCGAAGCAGCTCCGGTACCTTGGCTCGGGCCTCTTCCTCGCGACCAAGACTCCAAAGGGCCACGATGAGCACACGCAGCGTCGAGCCATGTGTCTTGTTGAGCCGCAGCGATCGCTCAGCGAGCGTGAATGCGCGTTGGTACTGCCCAGCCGAAATGGCAGCGGTCGCTGCAAGCGAGTCGTAGTAATACTTCAGTGGATCGAGTGGCGACAGTCGCAGTGCCTGCCGAGTATGCCGCACCGCCTCCTTGCCTTCATCACGGAACGCATGCAATGTGCCCTTCAACAGCCACGCGAGCGAGTCGTTTGGTTTCGACTCGAGGGGGTGACTGTACAAATTTTCGGCCACAACAATCCGCATCAGGGTGTATTTTTTAACCTGCCCATCGACGGTCATCGCCCGCGGAGAGTTGGTGTCACCATCG
>JANNYI010000475.1:0-6610 GCA_031410015.1 Betaproteobacteria bacterium
AAGCCTGCTTGGGCGCCCGGATGGACTTGTCACGCGCTGTAGGCGAGGCTTCAGCCTCGCAGGGACAATGTGACCTAGAACCAGCGAGGCTGAAGCCTCGCCTACAGGTGCAGGTAAGGCGTGACAAGATTTACGCAACCAGTGCGCGGACGAAATTGGGCAGCGCCATGGCGGCCCGGTGCATGTCGCCGTTGTAGTACTGCAGGTCCGTGAGCCCCCGCTGGGCGATGCGGCGATCCACCTGCAGCGTGGTCATCTGGCGCGGATCGAGCGTGTGCGAGCAGCAGGCCATCATCCACAGCCCGCCATACAGCGGAATGGACGTGAGATAGGGCGTGACCACCGGGAACGCGGAGCGCAGCTGCGCGATCGTGGCGCGGATCCGCTCGGGGTGCGCAATCGGGCTGGCCACATGCAGCGAGAGCGCACCGGTGGGCGTCAGGCGCGCCGCGCAGGCCCGGTAGAAATCCGGCGTATACAACGCCGCCGACGGCCCGCCGGCGTCCGTCAGGTCGAGGACGATCAGATCGTAGTGGTCGGTGGCATTGCGCACGAAGGCAAAGCCATCCTCGATGCGCAACCTGAGCCGGGGGTCGTCGAACGCGCCGCGATGCACGCTGGCGAGGTATTTGCGCGCGATGTCGACGACGGCCATGTCGATCTCGACGAGCGTGACCGCCTGGATCGACGCGTGCTTCAGCAGCTCCTCGGCCGAGCCGCCGTCGCCGCCGCCGATGACCAGCGCGCTGACGGGCTGCGGGTGCGTCACCGCGGCGGGATGGACCAGATTCTCGTGATAGAAGAATTCGTCGCGCTCGGAGGTCATGAAGTGACCGTCGAGGCGGAACAGCTTCCCGAAGGTGACGGTGTCGTGCACGTCGACCGCCTGGAACGGCGAACGGAAGCGCTCGAATTCGCGCGAGGACCGGACGAAGAACGCCCAGTCGTCGGTCAGGCGCTCGGTCAGCATGCCGGGCGGCATATCACCCGCGCCCGGCGGCATGCCACCACCCGGCTTGTCAGGCACGCAGCCCTCCACGGCGAATCGACGCGAAGTGTGTTGCCGTCGGCTTCAGGGCGCGCTCCAGCGCGTAGAACACTTGTTCGGCCTTGGCGGTATTGTCGGCAAGCAGATTACACACGTAGACGTCGACGGTGACAAATCCAGCCTCGGGCCACGTGTGGATCGCGATGTGCGACTCGGCCAGCAGGACCGTGCCGGTGACCCCCTGCGGCTTGAACTGGTGGAAACAATCGCCGACCACGGTGAGGCCCGCTGCCAGCGCGACGCCGACGCACAATTCACGCAATGGGCCAGCCTGGGTGAATTCGGGCGTGTCGGCGGGGCAGCCGTACCACTCGCCCAACAGATGGATGCCGTCCATGCGACGTCCCCTTGATGTCGACTTGAACCAGCGCGCCGGACGGTAAGCGATGGTCACAAAACGTGTAATTATTGCACATTGACTGGGCAGAAGCGATAATTTACGGCTGTCCCGCATGTCATCCGCGGCGGCGCAAGCGCCGCGCCGCCTCGCTTCCTTCACGTTTGACGACACTTCACGATGACCACCACCACCGCCGCAACGCGCGCCCCGGATCACGATCTTGCCAACGCAATCCGCGCCTTGGCGATGGATGCGGTGGAAGCCGCCAAATCCGGACATCCGGGCATGCCGATGGGCATGGCGGAAATCGCGGTGGCGTTGTGGACGCGGCACCTGCGGCACAACCCCGCCAACCCGCATTGGGCCGACCGCGACCGCTTCGTGCTGTCCAACGGCCATGGGTCGATGCTGCAGTACGCGCTGCTGCATCTCTCCGGCTACGACCTGCCGATGGCGGAGCTGCGCGCGTTCCGCCAGCTGCATTCGCGCACGCCCGGGCATCCCGAGGTCGGCGTCACGCCGGGAGTGGAGACCACCACCGGGCCGCTCGGGCAGGGTCTCGCCAACGCCGTAGGCATGGCGCTGGCGGAAAAACTGCTGGCGGCGGCATTCAATCGCGATGGTCATGCCATTGTCGATCATCGCACCTACGTGTTCCTGGGTGACGGCTGCCTGATGGAAGGCATTTCGCACGAAGCGTGTTCGCTCGCCGGCACACTCGGGCTGGGCAAACTCGTCGCGCTGTACGACGACAACGGCATCTCCATCGACGGCCATGTCGAAGGCTGGTTCACCGACGACACGCCCAAGCGCTTCGCCGCATACGGTTGGCACGTGATCGCCGGCATCGACGGCCACGATGTCGCCGCCGTGGATGCGGCCATCGCCGCCGCTCATGCCGTCACCGATCGCCCGTCGCTGCTGTGCTGCAAGACGATCATCGGCAAGGGCTCGCCCAACAAGCAGGGCACACACGACGTGCACGGTGCCGCGCTGGGCGAAAAGGAGGTAGCGGCCACGCGCGCTGCGATCGGCTGGACGCATCCGCCGTTCGAAATTCCCGCGGACGTCTACGCGGGCTGGAATGCGCGCGAGTGCGGCGCGCTGCTGGAACAGGATTGGGACAAGCGTTTCGCTGCGTATCGCGGGGCGTTTCCGGCGCAGGCGGCCGAATTCCTGCGGCGCATGGCCGGCGACCTGCCGGCGGATTTCAGCATGGCCGCCGATGCGTTCGTGGCGGCGCAATCCGCCAAGGGCGAAACCATCGCCACGCGCAAGGCATCGCAGCAGGCCATCGAAGGCTTTGCCAAATTGCTGCCCGAAATGATCGGCGGCTCGGCCGACCTCACCGGGTCGGTGTTCACCAACTGGTCGGGCAGCACGATCGTCGCCCGCGACCGCCCGGGCAATTATGTGAGCTTCGGTGTGCGCGAGTTCGCGATGAGCGCCATTGCCAACGGCCTGGCGCTGCACGGGGGCTTCATTCCCTACGTCGGCACGTTCCTCACGTTCTCCGACTACGCGCGCAACGCGCTGCGGATGGCCGCGCTGATGAAGCTGCGCTCCATCTCCGTCTACACGCACGACTCGATCGGGCTGGGCGAGGACGGCCCCACGCACCAGTCGGTCGAACACGCCGCCAGCCTGCGCCTGATTCCCGGCCTCGACCTGTGGCGTCCCTGCGACACGGTGGAATCCGCCGCCGCGTGGGCCGCGGCCATCGAACGGCGCGACGGTCCGTCGTGCCTCCTGTTCACCCGCCAGAACGTGCCGTTCGTGCCACGCAGCGCCGCGCAGATCGCCGCGATCGACCGTGGTGGCTATGTCGTCGCCGACTTCGATGCTGCGCTCACCGGGCAACGCGCCGTCGTCATCGCCACCGGCTCGGAAGTGGCGCTGGCACTCGGCGCGCGCACCGTGCTTGCCGGCGCCGGCATCAACGTGCGCGTGGTGTCGATGCCCTGCACCAGCGTGTTCGACCGGCAGGACGCCGCCTGGCGCACTGCCGTGTTGCCGCATGGCGTGCCGCGCGTCGCCGTCGAAGCGGGTGTCACCGCAGGCTGGCGGCGCTACGTCGGCGCGATGGATGATCCGCATGCCGCCGTGATCGGCATCGACACGTTCGGCGAATCGGCGCCGGGGCCGGTGCTCTTCAAGCACTTCGGGCTCACGGTGGAACATGTGGCCGCCGCCGTGCGCGGCGTGGTCTGACGTTGCCGGAACGCGTACGCGCATGAGCACCGTCACCCTCCGTCCCGCGCAGCCCGTCGATGCTTCCGGCATCGCGCAGGTGCGCGTCGACGCGTGGCGCACCACCTACCGCGGCATGATTCCCGACGCCTACCTCGCGGCGATGCGCGTGGAGGAAAGCACCGCGTTGTGGGAAAAGGTGCTCACCGCCGCGCCCAACACCACCAATACGTTCGTTGCGGAAATTGATGGCCGCGTCGTGGGCTTTGCGTCAGGCAGCATGCTGGCCGAGCCGAAGCTGGGCTTCAACGCCGAACTCGCCGCCGTCTACATCGAGCGCGACCTGCAGCGCACCGGTGTGGGCCGCCGGCTGGTGGCGGCCGTTGCGTCGGCGCAGCGCGCGCATGGCGCCACCGGCCTCATCGTCTGGGTGATCGCCGCCAACAAGCCCGCGCGCGCCTTCTACGAGGCGCTGGGCGCGCAACTGGAAATCGAACAGCCGTTCAACTGGGACGGCATGGATCTCGTCGAGGCGGGCTATGGCTGGCGCGACCTCGATGCTCTCATCGCTGCGGGCGGCGCGCCCGCTCTGCTGCACTGACATTTCAACGGCAACCCGTGGAGAACCTGCAATGACCATCAAAGTCGCGATCAACGGTTATGGCCGCATCGGACGCAACATCCTGCGCGCGCATTACGAGGACGGCAAGAAGCACGATATCGCCATCGTGGCGATCAACGACCTTGGCAGTCCCGAAACCAACGCGCATCTCACGCGCTACGACACCGCGCACGGCAAGTTTCCCGGCAAGATCGAAGTCGACGGCGACGCGATGGTGGTCAACGGCGACCGCATCAAGGTGTTCGCCAACCGCGATCCCGCCAAGCTGCCGTGGGGCGCGCTGGGTGTGGACGTGGTGCTCGAATGCACGGGTTTCTTCGCCAGCAAGGAAAAGGCCGGCGCGCATATCGCGGGCGGCGCCAAGAAGGTGATTATCTCGGCGCCCGGCGGCAAGGATGTCGATGCCACGATCGTCTTCGGCGTCAACCAGGGCGTGCTGAAGGCCACCGACACGGTGATCTCCAACGCATCCTGCACCACCAACTGCCTGGCGCCGATGGTCAAGCCGCTGAACGACACGATCGGCGTCGTCAGCGGCCTCATGACCACCATCCACGCCTACACCAACGACCAGGTGCTCACCGACGTGTATCACGAGGACCTGCGCCGCGCGCGTTCCGCCACGATGAGCATGATCCCCACGAAGACCGGCGCCGCCGCCGCGGTAGGACTGGTGCTGCCGGAACTGAACGGCAAGCTCGACGGCTTCGCGATCCGCGTGCCCACGATCAACGTATCGCTGGTCGACCTGTCGTTCATCGCTGCACGCGACACGACGGTGGAGGAAGTCAACGCGATCATGAAGGCCGCGTCCGAGTCCGCTGCGCTGAAGGGCATCCTCAACTACAACACGGGGCCGCTCGTGTCGGTGGACTTCAACCACGACCCGGCGTCGTCCACGTTCGATGCCACGCTCACCAAGGTATCGGGGCGACTCGTCAAGGTGTCCAGCTGGTACGACAACGAATGGGGCTTCTCCAACCGGATGCTCGACACCACGATGGCGCTGATGCAGGCCAAGTAGTCAGTGCAGACCTCATAACCGCAGGCATCAACGCCGGATGGACACGATGAAGTTCAAGCGCCTGGCCGACATCGACGTGCGTGGCAAGCGGGTGTTCATCCGCGCCGACCTCAACGTGCCGCAGGACGACGCGGGCAACATCACCGACGACACGCGCATCCGCGCGTCGGTGCCGGCCATCCGCGACGCGCTGGCGCGCGGCGCCGCCGTGATGGTCACATCGCACCTCGGCCGGCCCTCCGAAGGCGAGTGGAAAGCCGAAGATTCGCTGGCGCCCGTCGCCGCGCGGATGGCAGCGCTGCTGGGCATGGACGTCCCGCTGGTACGCGACTGGGTGGACGGCGGCGCGTGGCAGGCGGCGTTGAAGCCGGGCACGGTCGTGCTGCTGGAAAACTGCCGGATGAACAAGGGCGAGAAGAAGGACAACGAGGATCTCGCCCGCAGGATGGCAGCGCTGTGCGACGTCTACGTCAACGACGCCTTCGGTACCGCGCACCGCGCGGAAGCCACCACCCACGCGATGGCACGCTTCGCACCGGTGGCCTGCGCGGGGCCGCTGCTGGCGGCCGAACTCGATGCATTGGGCGCCGCGCTGGCGCACCCGAAGCGTCCGCTCGTGGCCATCGTCGCGGGTTCCAAGGTATCGACCAAGCTCACGATCCTGCGCGCGCTGGCCGCGAAGGTGGATACGCTGATCGTCGGCGGCGGCATTGCCAACACATTCATCCTCGCCGTCCACGGCAACGTCGGCAAGTCGCTGGTGGAGGCCGCCCTGGTCGGCGAAGCCCAGGCCATCCTCGACGAGTTTCCCGGCAAGGTGCCGATCCCTGTGGACGCCGTCGTGGCCACCGAATTCTCCGCGACCGCGACGCCGCGGCTTACGGCGTTCGAGAATCTCCGGCCCGACGAGATGATCCTCGACCTCGGCCCCACCTCGGTCGCGGTGCTGAAGCAGATCATCGCCGGTGCCGGCACCATCGTCTGGAACGGGCCGGTGGGCGTGTTCGAGTTCGATGCATTCGCTGCAGGAACCAGGGCCACGGCCGAGGCGATTGCAGCGTCCTCCGCCTTCTCCATCGCGGGTGGCGGCGACACGCTGGCCGCCATCGCCAAGTTCGGTGTCGGCGACAAGATCAGCTACATCTCCACTGGCGGCGGCGCCTTCCTCGAGTTTCTCGAAGGCAAGACGCTGCCGGCGGTGGCGATGCTGGAAACACGCGCGTTGGCCTGAAGCGAGATCTGCAGGTTTCGCCGTAGGCGAGGCTTCAGCCTCGCGAGGCGCTGCGCGAGGCTGAAGCCTCGCCTACGGATAAACGCAAGCGCTGCGCGAGGCTGAAGCCTCGCCTACAAACCAACGGATAGGCGCGGTCTGCTGCGTTTACTTCG
>JANNYI010000476.1:0-1255 GCA_031410015.1 Betaproteobacteria bacterium
GCACCAGTGGACGCCGCAGGACGCCAGCGCGGTCGGTACGGTGCCTGACGCGCACGACCCAGCGCGGCGGCACGCCCCGATGATGTCCACAGCCGACATGGGCCTGCGCATGGATCCCGTCTACGAGAAAATTTCGCGGGACTACATGGCCAATCCACAGAAATTCGCGGACGCGTTCGCGCGCGCCTGGTACAAGCTCACGCACCGCGACATGGGCCCGCGCGCCCGCTACCTGGGGCCGCTGGTGCCGCAGGAGGTGATGATCTGGCAGGATCCCGTTCCCGCCGTGAATCACCCGTTGGTCGACGCCAACGACATTGCGATGCTGAAGGCCAAGGTCCTCGCCTCGGGACTCACCATTGCCCAACTCGTGACCACCGCGTGGGCATCGGCATCGACGTTCCGCGGCAGCGACAAGCGCGGCGGCGCCAACGGCGCGCGCATTCGCCTCGCGCCGCAGAAGGATTGGATCGTCAATCAGCCGGCCGAACTCACCCGTGTGTTGCCACGACTGGAAGCGATCCAGACGGACTTCAACGGCACCGCCTCAGGCGGCAAGAAGATTTCGCTGGCCGACCTGATCGTGCTCGGCGGCTGCGCTGCCGTCGAAGCCGCTGCAAAGAAGGCGGGCGTCGACGTGAAGGTGCCCTTCGCACCGGGCCGCGCGGATGCATCGCAGGCCGAGACCGATGTGCACTCGTTCGCCGTGCTGGAGCCGACCTCCGACGGCTTCCGCAACTACGTGCGCAAGGGCAGCGAAGCCGCGTCGGCGGAGCTGCTGGTGGATCGCGCCAACCTGCTGACGCTCACCGCGCCGGAGATGACGGTGCTGATCGGCGGCCTGCGCGTGCTCAACGCCAACGTCGGCCAGTCCGCGCACGGCGCGTTCACCAAGCGGCCCGAAGCCCTGACCAACGATTTCTTCGTCAATCTTCTCGACATGCGCACCAAGTGGCAAAAATCCGCCACCGCGGAAGGCGTGCTGGAAGGGCGCGATCGGGCCACGGGTGCCATCACGTGGACCGGCACGGTGGTCGATCTCGTCTTCGGCTCGAGCTCCCAGTTGCGGGCTCTTGCGGAGGTCTATGCGAGCAGCGACGCGCAGACAAAGTTCGTGCACGACTTCGCGGCGGCGTGGACCAAGGTGATGAATCTGGATCGCTTCGACCTGGCGTGATCCAGGAGGATGCGCGTCGGCCGCGGTGGCCGACGCGCCTTCGCTTGCGCCACGGCCAAAACGCTACGTCGCGAGGCA
>JANNYI010000477.1:0-2533 GCA_031410015.1 Betaproteobacteria bacterium
CGGAAAACGGCAAGGTCATTGTCACGGGATGTTTGGGGGTCGAGGAAGGGTTGATCCGTGCGCATCACCCGGACGTTCTGGCAGTGACGGGCCCGCACCAATACGAACAAGTGATGAACGCCGTGCATGCGCATCTGCCGAGGCTGCACGACCCGTTCGTCGACCTGATGCCGGCCACGTCGAACAGCATCGGCGTCAAGCTCACGCCCACGCACTACGCATATCTCAAGATCAGCGAAGGCTGCAATCATCGCTGCACGTTCTGCATCATCCCCGCCATGCGCGGCGATCTCGTCAGCCGCCCGATCGGCGACGTGATGGTGGAGGCCGAGCGCCTCGTCAAGGCCGGCGTCAAGGAACTGCTGGTGATCTCGCAGGACACCAGCGCCTACGGCGTCGATGTGAAGTACCGCACCGGCTTCTGGAATGGGCGACCGCTGAAGACGCGCATGACCGAACTGGCCGCGGCTCTGGGTGAACTCGGTGTCTGGGTACGCCTGCACTACGTCTATCCGTATCCGCATGTCGACGAGGTGATCCCGCTGATGGCGCAAGGCCGGCTGCTGCCGTATCTCGACGTGCCATTCCAGCATGCGAGTCCGCGCATCCTGAAGCTGATGAAGCGCCCCGCCAATGCGGAAAACACGCTCGCACGCATCAAGGCGTGGCGCGCAATCTGTCCCGACCTCACGATCCGCTCCACGTTCATTGCCGGCTTTCCCGGCGAGACCGAAGGTGAATTCGAGGACCTGCTCGCGTTCCTCGAGGAAGCGCAGCTCGATCGCGTCGGCTGCTTTGCCTATTCGCCGGTGGATGGTGCCGTGGCCAATGCGCTGCCCGATCCTGTGCCACAGGAAGTGCGCGAGGAGCGCCAGGCGCGCTTCATGGCCACGCAGGCGCGCATCAGCGCCGCGCGCCTGCAGCGCCGGATCGGCGTCTCCATGCAGGTGCTGGTCGACCATGTCGACGGCGACATTGCCACCGCGCGGTCGATGGCCGATGCGCCCGAGATCGACGGCGTCGTAGCCGTGGCCGGCGGCGGCCAGTTGCGCGTGGGAGAATTCGCGCAGGTCAACATCACCGGTGCGGATGCGCACGACCTGACCGCGCGCCTCGCGCGCTGATACAGTTTCGACTGAATTTCGCGTTGAGGATGCCCATGACGTCTTTACCCCGCCTGGCGCAGTTCGCCATCCTGATCCTTGCCATCGCCATTCTCACCGGTTGCAGCAAGGAGGCCGCGCCGCCCGCGCGCGCCGTGCCGCAGGTCGGCGTGCAGGTGATCGAACCCGTGACCATTCCCCAGGTCTCCACGTTTGTCGCGCAGACCGAGAGTTCGCGCCAGGTCAACATCGTGGCACGGGTGTCGGGCTACCTCGACAAGATCGCGTACCAGGAGGGCGAACTGATCAAGCAGGGCGCGCTGATGTTCGTGCTCGACCCGAAGCCGTTCCAGGCGCAGCTCAATGCGGCGATGGGCGAGCTGGAGTCGCAGCAGGCGCGCTACACGACCGCGCAGGCCACCTTCGGTCGCGTGAAGCCGCTGGCCGAGCAGGATGCGTTGCCGCAGTCGGATCTGGACAAGGCCAAGGGCGAACTCGACGTCGCCAAGGCCGGCGTGTTCTCCGCCCAGGCCAAGGTGGAGCAGGCGCAATTGAACCTGGGCTACGCGACCATCACCTCGCCGGTCACCGGGGTGGCCAGCCGAGCACTGCAGCGCCAGGGCGCGTTCATCAATGCCGCCGCGGACACCGCCAACCTCACCTACGTCGCCGCGCTCGACCCGATCTGGGTGAATTTCAACATCTCGCAGAACCAGATGGCGAAGTACAAGGACTGGTCGGACAAGGGCGTGGTCATCCCGCCCAAGGGCGACAACTTCGACGTCGAGATCGTGCTGCCGGGCGGCGCGCTGTATCCCTACCGCGGCAAGATCGGCTTTGCCGACCCGGCCTTCAGCCAGGACACCGGATCGTTCCTGGTGCGCGCGGTGCTGCCCAACCCGAAGCTCGACCTGCGGCCCGGCATGTTCGTCACGGCCTACCTCAAGGGGGCGCAGCGGCCCAATGCCATCGTGGTGCCGCAGCTTGCCGTGCAGCAAGGCAGCAACGGACACTTCGTCTACGTCGTCCGCCCGGACAACGTGGTCGAGGTGCGGCCCGTGATCGTCGGCGAGTACCAGGGCGAGAAGGACATCGTGATCAGGGGCGGCCTCGTCAAGGGTGACCGCGTGGTCGTCGACGGCGTAATGAAGGTGGTGCCCGGCCAGCCGGTGGCGATCGCTGCGCCCGGGGCGGCCGCCTCACCCGCCCCGGCCGGGGCTTCCACGCCCAAGGCGCCCGACGCCGCGAAGAAGTAACCGCCATGTTCACGCACTTCTTCATCGACCGGCCGATCCTGTCGTCGGTCATCTCGATCCTGTTCGTGCTGGCCGGTGCCGTCGCGATGTCGGTGTCACCGATCGAGCAGTATCCGGAGCTGGCGCCGCCCACTGTCAGCATCGGCGCCAGCTATCCGGGTGCCACCGCCGACG
>JANNYI010000478.1:0-5985 GCA_031410015.1 Betaproteobacteria bacterium
GGCTGCAGGCGCGACCGCTGTCGGCCCGGCTTCAGCCTCGCGCACCGCGTCGCCGGCGCCGCACGGCCCGCGAGGCTGAAGCCTCGCCTACAGAGACCGGCACATGGTGACCAATTGAAACTCCTCGTCAAGGGCAAGCGCGAAGGCCGCGACATCGTCGCGGTGACCCCGCAATCTGCGGGCTGGAAATTCGTGGGCTTTGCCGCGCATCGTCTGGCGCCGGGCGAGCATCTCGATGTGCAGTTGCCCGGATGCGAAGTGTGCGTCGTCGTGATGGCAGGCAAGGTCACCGTCACGGCGGGCGAGCAGACGTGGCGCGGCATCGGCGAGCGCACCAGCGTGTTTGCCGACGGCGCGCCGTATGCGGTGTACGCGCCGGCCGGGATGCGCGTGGCGATCACGGCGGATACCGCCGCGGAGATCGGCGTGGCCAGCGCGCCGGGCGGCGCCACGCACCCCGCGCGCCTGATCGAGCCGGCAACGATGAAGCGCAGCGTGCGCGGCACGGGGGCCAACACGCGCTACGTGTGCGACATCCTGCCGCAGACGGAAGCCGCCGACCACCTGCTGGTGGTGGAAGTGCGCACGCCCTCCGGGCATTCGTCGAGCTATCCGCCGCACAAGCACGACACCGACAACCTGCCCACGGAAAGCTCGCTGGAGGAAACCTACTACCATCGCCTCGATCCCGCGCAGGGCTTTGCGTTTCAGCGCGTCTACACCGACGATCGTTCGCTCGACGAGGCGCTGGCAGTGGAGGACCATGACGTCGTGCTGGTGCCGCGGGGCTACCATCCGGTGGTCGTGCCCTACGGTTATCGTTCGTACTATCTCAACGTGATGGCGGGCCCCAAGCGCGAGTGGTATTTCAGGAACGACCCGGCCCACGAATGGATGTTGAAGGCCTGACGCGTGTCGCGGGTCACCAAGCGGAGGATGTCCTGATGGAAGCGGCCCTGTTCGGCGCCGGGCGGATCGGCAAGATCCACGCCGGCAATCTGGTGCGCCAGCCCGGCGTGAAGTTGCGCTATGTGGTGGACGTGGATCCCGCGGCTGCCGCGGCGCTTGCCGCGCAGCACGGCGCCCACGTCGCCACGGCGGAAGCGGTGTTCGCCGACCACAAGGTGGGCGTGGTGGTGATCGGATCGTCCACCGATACGCATGCCGACCTGATCCTGCGCGCGGCGGCGGCCGGCAAGTCCATCTTCTGCGAAAAGCCCGTGGACTTGGACGTCGCGCGGGCGCGCGCCTGCGTCGCAGCCGTGAAGAAGGCCGGCGTGGCGTGCCTCATCGGCTTCCAGCGCCGGTACGACCCCACGTTCTCCGCGCTGAAGGTCCGTCTCGATGCGGGCGAGATCGGCGACCCCGAGATGCTGGTGGTCACCAGTCGCGATCCCGGTGCGCCGCCGGTGGATTACATCAAGCGTTCGGGTGGCATCTTCCGCGACATGCTGATCCACGACTTCGACATCTTCCGCTGGATCCTCGACGACGAGGCGGCAACGCTCTATGCCACCGGCAGCGTGCTCACCGATCCCGCCGTCGGCACCGCCGGCGACATCGATGCGACCGCGGTCACCATCCGCACCCGCAAGGGACGCTTGGCGCAGATCAACACGATCCGGCGCGCCGCATACGGCTACGACCAGCGCTTCGAGATCCTGGGCAGCAAGGGCATGTTGCAGGCGGGCAACCACAAGCCGACGGAAGTGACGTCGTCGACGGCGGTGAATGTCAGTCAGGACAAGCCGGAGCACTTCTTCCTCGAGCGCTATCGCGCGGCGTACGCCAACGAGATGGCGCATTTCTTCGAATCGCTGGCGCAGAAGAAGCCGATGCGCACGTCGATCGAGGATGGCCTCAAAGCCCTCGAGCTTGCCGATGCCGCCACCACGTCGTGGCGCGAGAAGCGCATCGTCGAACTGTGACCGCCGGGCCGGCGCATGCCGGCCTTGACCCTCGCGATCGCGCAACCCAACGAAAAGGCCCATTCGTGACGACACCGCCTCCCGTTCGCATCGGCATCGTCGGCCTCGGCCGCATGGGCCGCCGGCATGCCGAGAATCTCGCCCGCCGCGTGCCCGGCGCCGAACTGGTCGCCGGATGCAGCCCGCTCGGCGAGGAACTCGACTGGGCCCGCGATACGCTGGGCGTCGCCGGCCTGTACAAGGACTATGCGGCAATGCTGGCGCACCCCGGCCTCGACGCCGTGTTCCTGGTCACGCCCAACGCGCTGCATCCGCCGCAGATCATCGCGGCGCTCAAGGCCGGCAAGCATGTGTTCTGCGAAAAACCACTGTCACTCGTCGTCGACGAGTGCCTGCAGGTGGAGGCGGAAGCCGCGAGGCACCCGCAACTCAAGGTGATGATCGGCTTCGTGCGTCGCTTCGACGCCAGCTACCAGGATGCGCACAACGTGATCGCGGCGGGCGGCATTGGCCGGCCGTTCATGGTGCGCTCCGAGACCTGCGACCAGAACGATCCTTCCGGCTTCTTCGTGCGCTTCGCGCCAACCTCGGGCGGCATTTTCGTGGACATGAGCGTCCACGACATCGACCTCGCGCGCTGGCTGCTGGGTTCGCCGAAGGCGCTGCGCGTGTTCGCGGTGGGCACGGTCGCCGTGCACGAGGGCCTGCGGGCCTGCGGTGATGTCGACAATGGCGTGGCGATCTGCGAATTCGCCGACGGCCGCATGGCCTGCTTCTACGCGTCGCGGACGATGGCGCATGGCCACGAGACGGCCACCGAGATCGTCGGCACCGACGGGCGCCTCACCGTGGGCCGCGACGGCCGGCTGAACCAGGTCGAAATTTCCGACGTTCACGGCATCCGGACGGCGACCACGCCGACGTTCTACGAGCGCTTTGCCGACGCCTTCCTGCGCGAGGAGATGCACTTCGTCGACTGCGTCCGCTTCAACCGCACGCCGGCGCTGACGCTGCACGACGCGACGGAGGCCACGCGGATCGGCCTTGCGCTGCGCACGTCGCTCGACGAGCGCCGCATGGTCGAACTCTGATGGATCGCTACGATCTCTGCCGGGCGGTGGCCCGCGACGCCGGCAAGATCGCGCACCGCGCCTTCGGCACGTCGGCCACCAGCATGAAAGGCCACCACGACGTGGTCACGGCGATGGACCGCGAGGTCGAGCGCTACATCCGCGCCGCGATCACGGCCCGCTATCCGCAGGACGCGATCATCGGCGAAGAGGAGGGCGGCGGCGCGGGTGCGCGGACGTGGCTGATCGATCCGATCGACGGCACCGCCAACTATGCGCGCGGCCTGCCGCGCTACTGCGTGTCGATCGGTTACCTGGAGCGCGGCGTGCCCGTGCTCGGCGCAATCTACGACCCCAGCCTCGACTGGCTGTATTCGGCTGCGCAGGGCGAGGGCGCGTATCGCGACGGCGTGAAGCTTGCCGTCAGTCCGTGCGCGGACATGGCGGCGGCCACCGTGGAATGCGGCTGGTCCACACGGCGTCCGGCCGCCGATTACATCGCGCTGCTCGCGCGAGTGCTCGACGCCGGCGGCGCGATCCGCCGGGCCGGCTCGGGCGCGCTGGGGCTCGCCGATGTGGCGGCCGGCGCCGCCGAGGCCTACGCCGAGCTGCACATCAACGCGTGGGACTGCGCGGCGGGCATCGTGCTGGTGCGGGAGGCAGGCGGCTTTGCCAACGATTTCTTCGCTGGTGATGGCATCAACGCCGGCAATCCATTGCTCGCGACCAATGCGGCACTTTGCGCTAAGCTGGCCGCCGTGATCGGCATTTCCATATAAGAAGCTGAACCCAAGGAGGAATCATGCGCACATTTTCATGGCTTCGCGGTGTCGTGGCCGCGCTGGTGCTGGCGGCCCCGCTGACGGCGGCGGCGCAGGGCGAAGTGGTCGTCTATTGCACGGTGCAGGAGGAATGGTGCCGGCCGATGGTGGCCGCCTTCGAGAAGGCCACGGGCATCAAGGTGCTGATGACGCGCAAGAGCTCCGGCGAGTTCTACGCGCAGATCAAGGCGGAAGCCGCCAATCCGCGCGGTGACGTATGGTGGGGCGGCACGGGCGACCCGCATCTGCAGGCGGCGGAGGAAGGCCTCACCGAGCCTTACAAGTCGCCCAAGCTCGCCGACCTGCAGGACTGGGCCGTGCGGCAGGCGGAGGCCTCGAAGTACCGGACGGTGGGCGTCTACGCCGGTGCGCTGGGCTACAGCTACAACACCGACCAGTTGAAGAAGAAGAACATCCCGGCGCCCAAATGCTGGGCCGACCTGACCAAGCCCGTGTTCAAGGACGAGATCCAGGTCGCCAATCCCAATTCGTCGGGCACGTCGTACACGATGCTGGCCACTCTCGTGCAATTGATGGGCGAGGACAAGGCGTTCGACTACCTGAAAGCGCTGCACAAGAACGTGAACCAGTATACGAAGTCGGGCGCCGCGCCGGCGCGCGCGGCCGCGACGGGCGAGAGCCTCGTCGGCATCACGTTCCAGCACGATGCCGTCGTGCAGGCCGTTGGCGGCGCGCCGGTGGCGATCGTGTCGCCGTGCGAAGGCACCGGCTACGAGATCGGCAGCATGAGCATCATCAAGGGCGCCAAGAACATGGAGAACGCCAGGAAGTGGTACGACTGGGCGCTCACACCGGAGGCGCAGGCCATTGGTTCACAGGCCAAGGTGTCGTACCAGGTGCCGTCCAACAAGGCTGCCCCGATTCCGGCGCAGGCGCCCAAGCTGTCCGAGGTCAAGCTCATCAACTACGACTTCGTCAAATATGGCTCGTCGGCGGAGCGCACGCGCCTCCTGACCAAGTGGGACAAGGAAGTGTCAACGCTGCCGAAATAAGGGCAGCCCGTGGCTACCTCCGCGCTCGCGCCGGCCGTCTTCGTGCCGGCGTCGCGCGATCGCGCGACGGTGGTGGTCGCTGCCGTCGCGCTGGCCGCGCTGCTCGTTGCCCCGTGGGCGGCCGGCGGCGGCCCGTCGGCGTTGCTGCGTGCGCTGGGCGGCGCCTGGACGCTGTGGCCCTTGCTGGCCGGCGCGCTGGCCGCGCTGGTGTGTGCCGTGCGCGAGAACGACCGCGGCACCGCGTGGGCGGCCGGCACCGCGGTGTTGTGGACGTTCGTGGCGGCGCTGGCCGAAGGCGCAACTGGCCCGTCGTTCGGCATCGGCGCGGCGATTGCGCTTGCCGCGCTGATCGTGTGCTTCGCCCGCGCGATCGCGCGGCGCGGCGTGTTCGGCGGCGATGCCACCGTGGCCACCATCGTGGTGGTGATCGCCACGCTGCTTGTCATCTTCATCTTCTTTCCGGTGGCCAAGGCGCTGCTGGCGGCGATGTTCGATGCGCAGGGCCGCTTCGCGCCGCAACTGGCGCTGCAGCGGCTCTTCACCGCGGACATCTGGGGCATCGGCTGCCTGGGCGGCGGCACGCGCTGCGGTGTTGCCATCAACTCGGCCATGCTGGCCACGATCGTCGGCGTGCTGTCGACGCTGCTCGGCCTCGTCTTCGCGCTGGTCGTGCAGCGCGGCGGCCAGCGCTACGCCGGCGTGCTGAAGCTGATGTCGATCCTGCCGATCGTCACGCCGCCGTTCGTGATCGCGCTGGCGCTGGTGGTGCTGTTCGGACGCACCGGCATCGTCACCGGCTGGCTCGATACATGGTTCGGGATCGCCCGCTCGCGCTGGCTCTATGGCCTGCCGGGTGTCACGCTTGCCCAACTCCTCACTTTCTCGCCGATCGCCTTCATGATCCTCTACGGGGCGCTGACCGCGATCAGTCCCGCGCTGGAGGAAGCGGCGCAGACCCTGCGCGCGTCGCGCGCCCGCGTGTTCCGCACGGTGACCTGGCCGCTCTTGCGTCCTGCGCTCGCCAACGCGTTCCTGCTGGGCTTCGTCGAAAGCCTCGCCGATTTCGCCAACCCGATCGTCCTGTCCGGCAACTTCGAGGTGCTTTCGACCAAAATCTTCTTCGCCGTCGCGGGCGCGCAGCACGATCCGGGAC
>JANNYI010000479.1:0-12778 GCA_031410015.1 Betaproteobacteria bacterium
CGGCGCGAAGGCGGCAACATCGGTTACGGCATTCGCCCGAGCGCTCGCCGGCAGGGACTCGGCATTGCGATACTGCGACAATCGTTGCTTCGTGCAGCGGAACTCGGCATGCCCCGGGCGCTGGTGACCTGCGCCAAGGCCAATGTCGGGTCGGCAAAATCGATCCTGCGCAATGGAGGTGTCCTTGATTCCGAAGAGTACATGCCGGCACGGAGCGAAGTCGTCCAGCGTTACTGGATCGAGACACGACCCGGCGCTGCCGGCTGACCTGCGGTCGCGCCTACTCCCACGGCGAACCGTGCTCGGTCTCGTCGCCGGTGTCGTGGTGAGCGCCGTGTGGGCGCCCGCTCGCGCCCGCGAGCCGGTGTCAACCATCGTCCAGCCCGCGGTGCCGGGCCGCGCAGGATTCATGGCGCGCGCCTTCGAGATGCGCCGCCTTGCGATCGAGCGCGGTGACCAGCCCTACGGCGCCGTCATCGTGCAGGGCCAGCGCATCGTCGGTGAAGGCGTGAGCGCGGTGGTGACCAACACTGACCCAACCGCGCATGCCGAGATGCAGGCCATCCGCGACGCGGCGCGCCGGCTGGGCTCCGTGGACCTGTCGACGTGCGAAATGTACGGCACTTCGCGCGCCTGCCCGATGTGCGAGGCCGGCGCCTATTGGGCCCGCGTCGCCAGGCTCTACTACGGAGAGGCGATTGCGGATGCCGGGGCACCGCGCCTGCGGTAGCAGCTGTCATTGGCTTCATGCAGCCGAAATCGCGCCATCCGGATTCGTAAGGCTGCCGGGTCCGATGCCGACCGGCGCCACGACCTCGCTTTTCATCTGCGGTGACACCCGATGTGACGTGAGCAACGGCACTCCCGAATTGCACATGGCGTTGGCCTTATGCGGCATCGGCCCAGGCCGCGCACGGACCCCGTTAGACTGTCAGGCATGGCAGCGGGGACACACCACGATCCTGAGGGGCCGTCCGCCTTCGAACAGCGAAAGTGGCGGTTGCGGAGCGACGGACGCGTGTTCGCCCCCGGGCCACCCGGGCCGTCTTGATCAGACTTGTTCGATTGCGCCGCCCCGCTCCCTGACACCGGCGCCGATCCGCGCATCCCGACGTCCTGAACACGCATGCTCTTCAACTCCTTCGCCTTCATCTTCGGCTTTCTGCCGGTGGTGGCCATCGGGTTCTTCGCGCTTGCGCGCATCAGCCATCGGCTGGCAGCGGGTTGGCTGACCGTTGCCTCACTTGTCTTCTACGGCTGGTCGGCGCCGAACAGCGTCGCGCTGCTGCTGGCCTCGATCGTGTTCAACTACATGCTGGGGATGCGCATCGCCCGTCTGCAGGCGGCAGGACGCCACGCTGCGTCCAGACGCTGGCTCCTCGCGGCGCTGGTCGCCAATCTGTCACTGCTGTGCTGGTTCAAGTACGCGCTCTTCGCCCTCGGCAACCTGCAGCACGTCACGGGATGGTCGTTCTCGCTGCCGGAAGTCGTGCTGCCGCTCGGGATCAGCTTCTTCACATTCACGCAGATCGCCTTTCTCGTGGATGCATATCGCGGCGAGGCGCGTGAGTACAACTTCACGCACTACGCGCTGTTCGTGACCTATTTCCCGCATCTGATCGCCGGGCCGATCCTGCACCATCGCGAAATGATGCCGCAATTCGCCCTGGCGACGACCTACCGTCCGAACGCCGAGAATCTCGCGGTGGGCCTCACGATGTTCGTGATCGGACTGTTCAAGAAGGTCGTGATCGCCGACAGCATGGCCGGCTACGCAACGCCTGCCTTCGATGCAGCGGCTGCCGGTACGGCGCTGACCCTGCTCGAAGCCTGGGGCGCCGCACTGTGCTACACCTTCCAGATCTACTTCGACTTTTCCGGGTACATGGACATGGCGGTCGGCGTGTCGCGGATGTTCGGCATTGTGCTGCCGCGAAACTTCAACTCGCCCTACAAGGCATCGAACATCATCGATTTCTGGCGGCGCTGGCACATCACGCTGTCGCGGTTCCTGCGCGACTATGTGTACATTCCGCTGGGCGGCAATCGCCGCGGCCCTTCCCGCCGGTACGCCAACCTGCTTCTAACCATGCTGATCGGCGGGCTCTGGCATGGCGCCGGGTGGACCTTCATCGTGTGGGGTGCGCTGCATGGCCTCTATCTGATGGTGAACCATGGCTGGCAGGCCGCGCACCGCGCACTGCGGTTGCCAAGTTTGCCCGGCGGGCGCGCCTTGGCGGTACTGACGACATTTGTCGCGGTGGTCATCGCATGGGTGGTGTTCCGCGCTCAGGATCTCGACACCGCCATGCGCATCCTCCGCGGCATGGCGGGGGCGAATGGCGTCGTGTTCCCGGTGGCCTGGCAAGGCAACCTCGGCGGAATCGTGGGGATGCTGGCGGAGCATGGCGTGACGTTCACGCGACCCGCGCACTTCGACCGTGTCGGACAGCTCAACTGGCTTTTGTTCGCGCTGATCTTCTGCTGGGTGTCCCCAAACACCCAACAGATCCTGGCGAGCCACCGTCCGACGCTGATCACGCCCGGATACGGCGCGCTCGAACCGGCCCGCTTCGTCGTGTGGCACGCCAACCTGCCATGGCTCGCGTTCCTGCTCACGCTTGGGGTGACGGCACTTCTCTCCCTCCACCGGTACAGCGAGTTCATCTACTTCCGGTTCTGAAATGAGCTACCGCCGATTCAACTTCGCCCTCGTCGGCATGATCCTGGTCGCGCTTGCCATGGTTGGCCTGTTCAACTTCGTGGTCGACCCGTTCTGGTACTTTCGCGTCGTCGAGATCGAAGGATTCAATCGCGACAAGCCGCTCGCATCCGCCAACGAACGATGGGTCAAGCCGCCGCTGGCCGCGCGGCTCGGGCCCAAGGCCGTCATCGTGGGCAACTCGTACTCGGAGATCGGACTGCCGCCGACGCATCCTGGATTCACGCAACAGGGCAGCCTGCCCGGATACAACCTGAGCCTGCAGGGCGCCGATTGGAGCGAGATCCATTGCCTGGCGCGCTACGCCATTGACCACTTGCGCGTGCGGCGGCTGGTGGTCGCCCTGTACGGCACGGACGAGGCGAAGTGCGCGCCCCACGGCGAGTTTGCCCGCATCGACTACGGTCGCGTCCTCTTTTCGCGTTCGGCCATCGAGGCTTCCAGAGAAACACTGCGGCAACAGGACGGCAAGCCGTTCGCGACCGCCGAAGGCCTCTGGTACATGGCGCGCTACGACGAGAGCATGCAAGGCGCGGAGGCCGTTGCCCGGAACTTCGCGCGCCAGCTGCAAGCCGGCCTGTGCGACAACCCGGCGCCGAGTTCACCACGCATCGAACCGGCCATGATCGACCGGACGCCAGTGGCGCCGGACAAGAGCATGGGGCTGCGAACCCTGATTCGCCGTGCACTCGCAGCGGACGTCGAACTCGTGTTGCTGTTCAACCCCACGCACGTCCATTTCAACGAAGCCATGCGGCAGTGCAACGGCGCTGAATCCCATTGGCAATTCCGCTGGCAGATCGTGTCGATCATCGATCAGGAAACGCGCGGCGACACGCGTCTGGTCAAGTTCTGGGATTTCTTCGCCTACGTGCCGATGACCGCCGAACGAGTCCACGCCGGGAAGCCGATGCGCGAGCGCCTCTGGCAGGATGCCGGTCATTTCAATCACGAAGTTGGTACGAAAGTATTCGACTCGATTTTTGGCGGAGCGCCGGGCTTTGGTGTTGAATTGACGAAGGCAAACTTCGACCGCGTTGTCGTTGCGGTCGAGGCGCAGCGCGAGGCCTTCCTCGCCGACAACCCGTGGGTTGTCGCGGAAATCTCGGAGATCTTCGAGCGCGCCCGGCAGTTGCCGCCACTGCCGCCATCGCCGCCCTTGCCGCCCCGCTGAAGGAAGCCTGAGCGCGACGCCGGGGCGCCGTGTTCTCGTGACCGACGACCGGCTTGGCCAACCTGCCCGCCCGCGGCCGGGACTGCCGTCGCGACGACATTCGTGTGGCGTACCCAACCGCGTCCGGGCGCGACCATTGACCCGCGCCGCCGGCCCCACCACAATCGGTCAAGCGCGATCGAAATCGCCACTCTTCGGCAACCCCGGAGACCTTACGCAATCATAAAAGGGAGGAACCGTGATCCGCTTGTTCCGCATCGTCGTGCTTGCCATGGTCGCCGCGCTTGCCGGCGCCGGTCCCGTATTTGCCCTGGACTACCCGGTGCGTCCCGTGAAGTGGGTCGTGCCCTATCCGCCCGGCGGCACCACCGACGTGCTGGCGCGCATCGTCGCGCAGTGGCTCACCGAGAAGATGGGCCAGCCATTCGTGGTCGACAACAAGCCCGGCGGCGGCAACAACATTGGCGTCGAGTTTGTCATTGCATCGCCGCCCGATGGCTACACGATGCTCCTCGTCAATCCGGCGAACGGCATCAACGCGACGCTCTACAAGGACCTTCGTTACAATTTCATCCGCGACATCGCGCCGGTGGCGGGCCTCGTGCGCACACCCAACGTGATGGAGGTGACGAACACCCTTCCCGCGAAGACCGTCGCGGAGTTCATCGCGCACTGCAAGGCCAACCCGGGCAAGATCAACATGGCGTCCTCGGGCAGCGGGACGTCGGTGCATCTTTCGGGCGAGCTCTTCAAATCCATGACCGGCTGCCAGATGTTGCACGTTCCGTACAAGGGCGCCGGCCCCGCGCTTGCGGATCTCATCTCCGGCCAGGTGCACGTGATCTTCGACAACCTGCCCTCCTCCGTCGGGCACATCAAGGGTGGCCGGATTCGCGCGCTTGCCGTCACGTCGGCGGAGCGCGAGCCGTCAATGCCCGAGCTGCCCACGGTCGGCGAGACGGTGCCCGGGTATGAAGCGACTGCGTGGTTCGGCATCGGGATGCCCAAGGGCACGCCGCGCGAGATCATCGACAAGGTCAATGCCGAAGTGAACCGCGCGCTCGCCGATCCGAAGATGCGCGCGCGGCTGGCCGAACTGGGTGGCCAGCCCATCGCCGGAACACCCGAAGATTTCGGAAAGGTCATCGCGGCCGAGACCGAGAAGTGGTCCAAGGTGGTGATCTCCTCCGGCGCCACCGTGGAGTGAAGGGGCGAAGCAGGAACAGGCCGGGTAAACAGGGACAGACCACGTTTACCCGTTTACCCAGCGCCAACAGGTAAACGTGGTCTGTCCCTGTTTACCCGTAGCGAGGAAACCTCATGCCCTCACCCATCCTCGAACGCTTCATCGCGCAAGCCGTCGAGCGCAGCCGTGCGTGGTCCGACCCCGCCGACTGCGTGCTGGCGATCGCCCCGCTGATGCTTGAATTGCTTGGCGAGGCGCACACGTTTCTCGAGCCGCGGCATTTCCGCAGCGACCCGGCGCATTACGCCCGCAACCTCGTCCACGATGCGCCCGACGCCAGTCTTTCGCTCTATTCGCTGGTCTGGCTGCCGGGACAATGGACGCCCGTGCACGACCACGGCAGCTGGGGCGTGGTGGGCATCGTCGAGGGCGTGCTGGAGGAGCGCAGCTACGTGCGGCTGTCGCCTGATCGCGGCGCGGACCAGGACATCGATCTGGTGCGCGGCGGGGTGATCCTGCTGGCCCCCGGCGCCGTCACGAGTTTCGTGCCCAATCCCGATCACATCCACGTCACCGGCGTGCCGTCGGAGCGGCAACGCGCGATCAGCCTGCACCTCTATGGACGCAAGATGAACAGCTTCAACATCTACGACGTTGCCGCCGGCACCCGCCATCGTGTCGAACTCGAGCACAACGACAGCTGATCCGATCCGCGGCGGCAGGTCGACACCTGTGACGCGGCAACCGCCGCCGCGCCGCATCCCGGCGCACCGATGACTCGCGCGGCTGCCGTTTCGCTGCGCGTTGCCGACGCCAACGACGCGTTGTGTATCGGCGTGGTCGGCACCCAGGTGTTCCTCGACACCTATGCTCCCGACGGCATCCGTTCCACGGTGGCGCGCGAGGTCATCGATCACTTTTCCACCACCGCGATTGCCGCGCTGTTACACGATCCGGCGACGACCTTCGTCGTGGCCGAATCCTCGGGCCACCTGCTGGGCTTCGTCCAGTGGACCCGCGGCGCCACGCAAGCACTCGTGCCGGCGGACAGCGCCGTCGAGCTCGATCGCCTCTATGTGCTCCCGCGCTTCCATGGCCAGGGCATCGGCACGCTGCTGCTGCGGCATGCCGAGACCCGGGCGGCAGCGCAGCGCGCATCCACGCTGTGGCTCACCGCCTGGGTGGGCAACCATAGTGCGCTCGCGTTTTATGCGCGCCGAGGCTACCAGGACCTCGGCGCGACGATGTACCGCTTTCAGGACGAGCAGTTTGAGAATAGAGTGCTCGCACGCGCGCTCGACGCCCGTTCCACTCCCTGACCCGGCGATAGGCCAACGGGGCGGATTCCATGGCAAGCCGACGCTTGCTGGAGGAGCCATGATTGCACGACATCGCTACCGCGCACTGGTCCTCGCCTTGGGCATGAATATGTGCGCCGCGTTTCCCGCCAGCGCCGGTGCCTGCGCCGCACCCGAGCATCGCGGCTTCGACTTCTGGCTTGGCGAATGGCAGGTGCGAACCCCCGACGGCAAGCTGGCCGGCACCAATCGCATCGACCGCGAATACGACGGCTGCGTGCTCCACGAGCGGTACACCACAGGACGCGGCTACAGCGGCGAGAGCTTCAATGTCTACGACGCGCCGCGCAAAGTCTGGCACCAGACGTGGGTGGACACCTCAGGGATGCTGCTCACGCTGGAAGGCGGGCTGCGCGACGGCAAGATGGTGCTGGAGGGACAAACCTCGGGTGCCGATGGTGTGTTGACACGACACAGGATCACGTGGACGCCCAACGCCGACGGCACCGTTCGCCAGTTCTGGGAATCGACCGATGCCAAGGGCCAATGGACCGTCGCTTTCGACGGTGCGTACATCAGGAAGTGAGTGTCCAAAGGGGGCGCGACATGAACAAGCGTTTCGTTATTGCATGGCTGGGCACGTTCGTCGTGTGGATGATCGGTAGCTTCATCGTGCACGGCGCGTTGCTGCAGGCCGACTACGCAGCGCTCGCCAGCATGTTTCGCCCGGAGAAGGACGCGCAGCAGTACCTTCCATTCATGCTCCTGGCGCACGTAATCCTGTCCGGAGCCTTCGTGTGGATCTATGCGCGCGGCGTCGAGGCAAAGCCCTGGCTCGGCCAGGGCATCCGCTTCGGGCTTGTCGTGGCGCTGCTGACGGTGATCCCCACCTACATGATCTACTACGCAGTGCAGCCCATGCCGGGCACGCTCGTTGTCAAGCAGATCGTGTTCGACGGTATCCTGCTGCTGATACTGGGCGCGGTCGTGGCCTTCATGTATCGCAACGACAGCGGGATCGAGGCGATTGCACCTGGCTGATGCTGCTCGAGCTGGGCTACGTGGTCGCCCAGGTGGCGCTTGCTGTCGCCGTGTTCCAACTCGCCCTTGGCGCCTGCATCCGTCGACAGTGGCCGCGGTGGAACGGATTCATCCAACAGCACCGCCTCCGTATCCGGCTGCTGCTGGTCCTCGCGATCACGGCGATCGTGGTCGGCAAGGACGTGATCAGCGGCGGGTCGGGGCCGGCCGACAAGGCCTTGCTCCAGTGGATCCACGTCAGCGCGCCTGCAGTGCTCGACGGCCCGTTCAAAATGGCCACGTTCTCCGGATCGGGTGGATTCCTGATCCCGTTCGCGCTCGCCATCGCCATCATGTTCATTGTTGCGCGCAGACGGCGCGAAGCGCTGCTGCTGGCCGGAGCCACGATGGCCGCGGGCGGCATCATCTTTGTCCTGAAGGCCGTCGTCGCCCGCGCGCGGCCGTCATTGTGGGAAACGGAATGGTACTGGGGCTCGAGCTTTCCCAGCGGGCATACATTGGCGGTGGCCGCGATCGCCACCGCCGTCGCGATCGGCACGAGCCGGATCTGGCCCGGTAGCCGCAGGTTGGCGATATCGATGGCGGTCGCGTGGATCGTCACGGTTGCCCTGTCGCGGCTCGTTCTCGGCGTGCATTGGCCTACGGACGTACTGGCGGCAGCGTGCATCGGCGCATTTCTCTCGCTGGCGCCTGGCATGGTCCTCGAATTGTGCGATGCTCCCGACAATGGGAATTGAACCATGAATACCGGATTCTGGATTCGCAGGTTCCTGGCTGCGCTGGTCGCGGCCTTCGTCATCATCACCGGCGCGCAACTATTGCGCGGGCGCCCAGCCGGAGAAGCGGTCACGCACGGCCTCGTCTGGTCCGTGATCACCGCCGCCATCTACGTCGGCGTCAATTACTCGAGGTGGCGGCGCGGGCAGCGCTGCGTTGTCTGCGGCGATCCACCGGAGCCGCGGGTGTCCGCTCCGGTTGACCGCAAGGCGTAAGCGCGCGCGGTGGGCGCTATTCGAACTTCTCGCCCGACTCCTTCACCACCTTGGCCCACCGCGCCTTCTCGTCGCGGATGAAAACGCCGAATTCCGCCGGCGATCCGGGCCGCAGTTCGGCGCCCGCCGTCGCCAGTCGCTCCTGCATCTCCGGCGTGGCCAGGATCTTCGTGATCGTCTGATGCAGCCTGGCCACGATTTCCGGCGGCGTTCCCGCCGGCGCCACGATGCCCTGGAATGAACCGGTCTCGAAGCCCGGCAACCCGGATTCGGCCACCGTTGGAATGTCCGGCGCGGCCGCGAAGCGTTGGGGACTGGAGATCGCCAGCGCCTTCAGCTTGCCGCCCTTCACCATCGGGTAGGTGGCCACCATGCCGTTGAAGAGCACGTCGGCCTGGCCGCCCACGACATCGGTGATGGCCTGCGCGCCGCCCTTGTACGGGATGTAGGTCCACTTGACGCCGGTGCGCAGCGCGAAGTCCACGCCGGCAAGATGATTGGCGCCGCCGACACCGGATACCGCGAAGTTGAGCGTGCCCGGCTTGGCCTTGGCCAGCGCGATCAACTCCTTCACGTCCCTGGCCGGCAGCGCGGGATTGACGGCCAGCAGGTGCGGCGAGTACGCGACCATGATCACCGGCGCGAAATCCTTCACCGGATCGAACGGCAGCGCCGGAAAGATGCTGGGGCTGATCGCCAGCGAACCGATGTCGGCCAGCATCACCGTGTAGCCGTCGGGAGGCGACTTGGCCACCAGCTCCGCGCCGACGTTGCCGGTGGACCCGGGCTTGTTCTCGATGACCACGGGCTGCCCCAGCGCGGCGGTGATGCCCGGGCCGATGGCGCGGGCCAGGATGTCGGAGGTGCCCCCCGCCGGATATGGCACGATGATGCGGATGGGCTTCGACGGATAGGTCTGGGCGGTGGCGATGGCGGCGCCGGCCAGCGCTGCCGCGATCACGACCATGGCGCGTCCGCAAATGCGCATTAGTGAATTCATCAGGACTCCCCGGGACTTGCAGTGTGGTGTTGCATCGATGTCCGGCAGCGGTATGCGATGCTACTGCATCAGGCACCTGTCGCGGGCGAATTAGGGGCGCCTTGCGGAGCGCCGGCCCGTTTCCGCGCGGCAGCGAATCAACCACGAACCCCCGGAGCCATGCATGTCCGATCACGAGCGAGCCGGCGCAGTCCTCTATGCCAAGGATGTCGCGCGCGTCAGCGCGTTCTATGCCGGCATTGCGGGCATGGCCGTCACGCACACCGAAGCGGATCATGTCGTGCTCGAGTCGCCATCGTTGCAGCTCGTCGTCGTGGCGATCCCGGCGGCCGTTGCCGCCACGATCGACATCGCCGATCCGCCACGGCGGCGCACGGACACGCCGATCAAGCTGGCCTTTGCGGTCGAGAGCCTCGATGCGGCGCGCAAGGCGGCCCCGCTGCTCGGCGGGGAACTCAACCCGGTCGAGCGCGAATGGGTCTATCGGCAGCATCGCGTCTGCGACGGGCATGACCCCGAGGGCAACGTCGTGCAACTCCGCGTCCGCGCGGACTGAACCTCAACCGCACCACAAGGACTTCGACAATGCGCCATCCATGGACCATCATCTGCGCCGCAGCGGCGTGGGCCGTCGCCGTCGCCGCCGGCGCGACCGAAATCAGGATCCTGACCGCCGGGGCCTTCAAGCCGGTGGTGATGGCGCTGGTGCCGGAATTCGAGCGCCAGACCGGGCACAAGCTCACGGTCGAGAACGACACCGCGGGTGCGCTGGTCCGGCGCATCGGCAATGGCGAAACCTTCGACCTGGTGGTGCTGACCCCCGAGGGCATGACGCCGCTGACCGGCAACGGCAAGGTGGATGCGGGCACGTCGGCCCGGCTTGCCCGCGTCGGGATCGGCGTGGCGGTCAAGCGCGGCGCGCCGATGCCGGACATCGGCACCGTCGCCGCCTTCCAGCAGGCACTGCTGGCTGCGCGTGCGGTGGCGTACATCGACCCGGCCGCCGGCGGGTCGAGCGGCATCTACCTCGCCGGGCTGTTCGAAAGAATGGGCATTGCCGCGCAGCTGAAACCGAAGTCCGTGCTGGTGCCCGGCGGCCTCGTCGCGCAGCGCGTCGCCAATGGCGAAGCCGACTTGGCGCTGCACCAGATCAGCGAGATCCTGGCCGTCCCCGGCGCGGCCCTTGTGGGTCCCATTCCGGCTGAAATCCAGAACTACACGGTCTACGTCGGCGGCGTGAGCACGGCGGCGCAGGACGGGCCGGCCGCGCAGGCCTTCCTCGCGCTGCTGGGCAGTGCGCGTGCCCGCGACGTGCTCCGCGAGAAGGGCATGGAAGCGCCCTGACGTCGCCCGCGACGACCGTCTCCTTCGTCGTGTCGCCACATTCCTGGAAAGCCTCGTTCCGGCCGGGTCAGGGCGCAGTAACGCCGTTCATTGCGGGCTTCCGCATCTATCGGTATGGTTCACGCAACGCCTCGTGTCGTTCCCCATTGGCCCATGCACGCCTCGACCCAACTTGAAGTCAGCGCCGGTCTTGCCTGTCTCCGACCTGCGGGTCCCAGCGACCTGACCACGATCGTCGACGTCATCGCGGAAGCGATCGGTCGTTGCCGCCATCGTGGCATCAACAAGTTGCTCGTGAACACCATCGCCGTCACGGGCATCGCGGTGCCGTCGCTGGTCGACCGCTTCCTCGCGGTGGAAGAGTGGGCGACCATCGCCGACGGACTGGTCGTGGTGGCCCTGGTGACGCGCGCCGAATACATCGATCCCGGGCGGTTCGGCCTCAAGGTTGCCGCGCACTTCGGCTTGATGGCCAACGTCTTTGTCGACGAGGCGGACGCGCTGGCATGGCTAGCGGACGCCGCGCCCGTCTGACGCCTGCCACGCTCCGGCGCGGTGGTCGCCCCGGACCGTACGTACCCATCCCAGCGACTGCCCGGAGGACGCGCCATGCCGATCAAGCTCAACAAGGACACCGAAAAGTACCTGTCGGGTTCGATCAAGCGATTCTTCGCGGAAGCAATGGACGCCGATATCGGCGATCTGAAGGCCGCGCTGGTCCTGGAGTTCTGCGTACGGGAAATCGGGCCGAGCATCTACAATCAGGCGATTGCGGACGCCCAGGCCTATTTCCAGGAAAAGGCGGCGGATCTGTCCGGCTCCCGGTATCAGGCCGAGTTCGACTACTGGACCAAATAGCCCACCCGATCGTTGAAATGGCTTAACCTACGCACTGTCGGCAATCACCCCCCCGAAGGAGAAGTCCATTGGCAAAACCTAATTACGAGTTTGCAAAACGCCAGCGAGACCTTGCAAAGAAGCAAAAGAAGGAAGAAAAGCGCAAGAAGAAAATGGAGTCTGGCGAGGCGGCAGAACCCGCGCCCGAAGACGGCGCCGCGCCGCCGCCCGAGGCAGGCAACGTCGCCCCGTAGTGCAGGAATGCCGTAACCCGTTCCGCTTCCATCCAGCGTCTATTCCCGGCGGCCGCTTCCGTCGCAGCCGCTGGGCCCCGCGGCACGACGCGTTCGGGAACCCTCCCCGCGCATGACCATCGAATGATCGTGAATCCCTGCACACCCGTGTCGCTCGTTGCATTGTTCGTCGTTGCCGCATGGGTGCCGACGCCAGTCCATGCCGCGTCCTACAAATGCGTCGTCGATGGCAAGACCACCTACCAGGGTCAACCTTGCGCCGAGCAGGCGAAGAGTCGCGACGCCGTGAGCGCGCCGCCAGCTGCGCCCACCGCCAGCGGTGGCTACCCCGGGGCAACCCGGCAGGATCCCGCGCGCCGCGACGGCGCCACCGAATCCGCGCCGGAACCGATGGCGCGAGAGGCCTTTGCCGCCGTCAAGGGTGGCAACATCGGCGCGTACAGCGCACTGCTCTGTCCCAAGCCGCGCGCCGCGTTATCGGGCAAGGGGCCGGCCGAGGAGTTCAGGAGCGACGGGCAGGGCTTCACCCGCAGCCGAACCGACCTCGGCAAGGCCTTGGCGCCCGATCGCGAAGGCGTGACGTTTCAGACGACAGATGCAGCCGCAGGCAGCGGCAAGGACGCGAAGCCGCCCCGCACGATTCGCGTTCACTTCGACTGGGTCGATGGCAAGCCGTGCGTGACGCGCGTCGATGGCCCCAGCCCGACCGATCGCAAATAGCATCGACACCCCGCGCCTGATCCTGCGGCCCGCCACGATTGCACTGGCGCGGGCGGAGATCGACGATCGCGCCGAATTTGCGCGGCAACTGGACGCGACCGTGCCCGACAACTGGCCGCCCGAATCCATCAGGGACGCACTGCCGCTGTTCCTGGAGTGGATGGTGGCGGCGCCGGATGCCCTTGGCTGGTTCGCGTGGCATGCACTCGC
>JANNYI010000480.1:0-1547 GCA_031410015.1 Betaproteobacteria bacterium
TGCGGCCGCGTGCAGGACGGCATCTGCGTGCGGCTCTATGCCGAGGACGACTTCGCCAAGCGGCTGCTCTTCACCGAGCCCGAGATCCTGCGCTCGTCGCTGGCGGCGGTGATCCTGCGGATGACGTCGCTGCGCCTGGGCGAGGTCGCGTCGTTTCCGTTCCTCGAGGCGCCGCCGCCGCGCGCGATCGCCGACGGCTATGCGCTGCTGCAGGAGTTGTCCGCCGTCGATGAAATGCGCGCGCTCACGCCGCTCGGCGCCGAGATGGCGCGGCTGCCGCTCGATCCGCGCATCGGCAGGATCGTGCTCGCTGCGCGCGAGGCCGGATGCCTGCCCGAAGCGCTGATCATCGCCAGCGCGTTGGCCGTGCCGGACCCGCGCGAGCGACCCTTCGAGCGCGCGCAGGCAGCCGACCAGGCACACCTGCGCTTTCGCGACGACCGCTCCGATTTCCTCTCGCTGGTGGCGCTGTGGGAGTTCTTCGCCGACCTGCAGCGGCAGGGGCTGTCGCATCGGCGCATGGTCGATGCCTGCCGCGCCCAGTTCGTGTCGTTCCTGCGGTTGTCCGAATGGCGCGACGTGCATCGGCAACTCTTGGCAACGCTGGAGGACGCGGGCTGGACATGGAAGCCGGAGTTGCCCAGGACCTTCGACCCGCCGCGCTACGCCGCCCTGCACAAGGCGATCCTCGCGGGCCTGCTTGGCAACGTCGGCGTCAAGGCCGACGCCGACGAGCATTACCTCGGCGCGCGCGGACTCAAGTTCCATCTGCATCCGTCGTCGGGGTTGGCGCGCAAGGGCGGCAAGTGGGTTCTTGCCGCGGAACTTACCGAGACATCGCGCCTGTACGCACGCAACGCCGCGCGAATCGAGCCGGAGTGGATCGAGGAGGTGGCGGGCAACCGCGTGACGCGCGATCACTTCGAGCCGCACTGGGAGGAGCGTCGCGGCGAGGTCGTGGCGAGCGAACGCGTGCAGCTCTATGGACTGACGCTGGTCGCGCGGCGTCCCGTTTCCTTTGGCGCAATCGATCCGGTGCTGGCGCGCGAGGTGTTCATCCGCGAGGCGCTGGTACCCGGCGCGCTGCGCACGCGCGGCGCGTTCCTCGCGCACAACCAGGAGCTGGTGGCGCAGATTGCCGAACTCGAGCACAAGGCGCGGCGGCAGGATGTGCTCGTCGATGACGAGACCATAGCGGCCTTCTATGTCGAGCGGGTGCCCGCGGACGTGCTGTCGCTCGTCACGTTCGAAAGGTGGCGCGAGGCGGCGGAACGGATCGATCCGCGTCGGCTGTTCATGACGCGCGACGATCTGATGCGGCACGCCGCTGCGGCAGTGACCGTCGACCTTTACCCGGAATCGCTCTCGATGGCGGGCACTTCGCTGCCGGTGCAGTACCGCTTCAGCCCCGGGCATCCGCTCGACGGCCTGACGCTCACCGTGCCACTGGCGCTGCTCAACCAGGTGTCGGCGGCCGCACTGGCGTGGCTGGTGCCGGGCATGGAGCGGGAACTCGTAACGCTCTACCTCAAGTCGCTGCCGAAGGC
>JANNYI010000481.1:0-8267 GCA_031410015.1 Betaproteobacteria bacterium
CTGGAGTTCTCGCCCACCAAGTTCCGGGTCTATGCTTGGCACAAGTGGATCGGCATCACGGTGTTCCTCTTGGCGGCGGCGCGGCTGGCGTGGCGCGCCGGACACACGCCCCCACCGCTGCCCGCCGGGATGCCGGCGTGGCAGGTGGGCGCCGCCACGTGGATGCACCGCCTCCTCTACGTCCTGCTGGTCGCCATCCCCGTTTCGGGCTGGATCTACAGCTCGTCCACCGGCATTTCGGTGGTCTATCTGAACCTCGTTCCCTTGCCCGACCTGGTCGCCAAGGACCGGGACCTGGCCCGGACGCTGCTTGCCGTGCACCAGACCTTGAACTTCACGCTGGCCGCAATGGTCGTATGGCATGTGGCGGGGGCGCTGCGCCATCATTACGTGGATCGGGATGGCGTGCTGGCGCGGATGCTGCCCGGGTGGCGGTGATGGCCGCCCGCCCCCCCTTTCCGACTTCGACCAAGCCAAAGGCCTCCATGCGCATTCTTCATCCGTTCATTCCCCCGCTGGCGGCGATGCTTCTGGCCAGCGGCAGTGCTGGCGCCCAGGGCGTGCTGATCGACCGCAGCGAAATCCGCTTCGTGTCGAAGCAGATGGGCGTCAACGTCGAAGGCAAGTTCCGGCGCTGGAAGGCCAATGTCGACTTCAAGCCCACCGATCTCGCGCGCTCCCGCGCCGATTTCGAGATCGACCTCGCCAGCATCGACCTGGCCAGCGAAGAGGCCGAAACCGAGGTCAAGCGCCCCCGCTGGTTCGACACCTCGAAATTTCCCGTCGCCGTTTTCGCCTCCACGGGCCTCAAGGACCTGGGCGGCGACCGCTACGAAATCAACGGCAAGCTCACGATGAAGGGCATGTCGCGCGACCTTGCCATCCCGGTTTCGATGAAGAAGGATCCCGCCGGCAACGCCGTGGCCGAAGGCACGTTCACGCTGAAGCGGCTCGACTTCAAGCTTGGCGACGGCCAGTGGGCCGACCCGTCGGTGGTCGCGGACGACGTCCTCGTGCGGGTGCGGATGGTACTGCCGCGTGCCGCGTGATCGACTGATTGTCCCGTTCACACATCACCATTTCACCAACCCAGGATCGTCAGGAGATACCCATGATTTTGTCGTCCCGTCGCGTCGTCGCCATGGCCGCATTGGCGTGCGCCGTGGTTGCCACCAATGCCGTCGCCGCGCAGGAAGTCTATGTGCTCGACCCGAGCCATACGATCCCGATGTTCGAGGTCACGCACCTCGGCTTCTCGCAGCAGCGAGGCTCGTTTTCCAACGTGTCGGGGCGCATCACGATCGATCGCGCCGCGCGCAAGGGCACGATGGATGTCGTCGTGGCCACCGCATCGATCAATCCGGGCACCCCCCGCCTGCTTGCGACACTGAAGGGTGAGGACTTCTTCAATGTCGAGAAGTTTCCGACCATGACCTACAAGTCGGCGGATCTCGAGTTCGACGGCGAGCAGCTCGTCACCGTCAAAGGCGAGCTGACGTTGCTCGGCGTCACCCATCCGGTGGCGCTCAAGGTCACCGCCTTCAAGTGCGGCGCCCATCCGTTCAACAAGCGGATGATGTGCGGCGGGGAGGCCAGCACCACGATCAAGCGCTCCGAGTTCGGCATGAAGTACGGCATTCCGGCGGCGGCCAGCGACGAGATCCGCATCGTGATCCCGTTCGAAGGGATGCGCGAGCCGGGGAACGCGGGCTAGCATGCCCGATCGACCCTGTGCCGTCGTTGCCGGCGCGCCCGCACGAAAGCTCGCGGGCGCGGCCATGGCGATGGCGGTGCTGGCCGCGGTCCTGGCCTACGCGCCGCTGGCGCAGTCCGCGCCGGACGTCTTCCGGGTCGAACCCGGCATGACGTCGGTGGAGTTCGGCGTCTCGCACCTCGGCATTTCCCGCCAGCGCGGCACGTTCGACCAGACCTGGGGGCGCATCGAGCTCGATGGCTCGCGCAGCACCGGCCGCATCGATTTCGTCGTCGACGCGGCGTCGGTCAACACCGGGTGGAGCGTGCGCGATGCGTTCATCCGCGGCGAGGACATGTTCGACGTCGAGCAGCACCCGGTGATGCGCTTTCGCTCCACGCGGCTCGACTTCGACGCCGGGGTCCTGCGCCGTATCGATGGCGATCTCACGTTGCACGGGATCACGCGCGAAGTCACCTCCGCGGTCATGCGGCTCGACTGCGGCGTCGATCCTGCCACGGGCCGCGCCGGCTGCGGCGCCGAGGCCACCGGCACCATCAGGCGCTCCGACTACGGCATGAGCTATGCGTTGCCGCTGATCGGCGACGAGATCGACCTGCGATTCCTGGTCACAGCGTTCGCGGTCCCGTTGCGCGGAGAGACCGACACCTATTGAGCGCGGTAGCGTTCGACATCATCCTCGCACGGCAAACCGCTGCTGCATCCGCCGCACGGCCGAAAGCAGCTCGCGGGTGATGCCGGGCTCGCGCACCGAGTGGCCGGCGTCGGGCACCACGACGTACTCCGCCTCCGGCCACGCCTGCGCCAGCGCGCCGGCCGTGACGGGCGGGCACACGATGTCGTAGCGGCCCTGCACAATCGTGCACGGCAAGTGGCGGATGCGATCGATGCCCGCCAGCAACGCGTTGTCGCCGAGGAACGCCCGATGCACGAAGTAGTGCGCCTCGATGCGGGCAATGGCCAGCGCCGCGGCATCGCTGTCGAAGGTGGGGAGCGTGTCCGGCTGCGGCAGCAGCGTCGAGCACGCGCTTTCGTAGCGGTCCCATGCATGGGCCGCGGGCAGATGAACGCCGGGGTCGGGGTCGGTCAAGCGCCGATAATAGTGGTGCAGGAGGTCGCTGCGTTCCGCCGGCGGGAGAAACTCCGCGAACGCGCGCCATGCCTCGGGAAAAATCGTGTTCATGCCGTGCATGAACCAGTCGAGCTCGGGCGGCGTGGCGAGGAAAATGCCGCGTAGCACCAGCCCCGTCACGCGGTCGGGGTGCGCCTGCGCGTACGCGAGCGCCAGCGTCGAACCCCACGAGCCGCCGAAGAGCATCCAGCGCTCGATCTGCAAATGGCCGCGCAGTTGTTCAAGGTCGGCAATGAGATGCTGCGTCGTGTTGCCGGCAAGCTCGGCCACCGGTGTCGATTGTCCGGCTCCGCGCTGGTCGGCGAGCACGATGTTCCAGAACGCGGGGTCGTAGAAGCGGCGGTGGTGCGGCAGGCAGCCGCCACCGGGGCCGCCATGCAGGAAGACGAGCGGCGCGCCGGTGCGCTTGCCGCATGCCTCCCAGTGCATCGTGTGGATGGCGTCGAGCGGCAGCCGTCCGCTGGCGTAGGGCTCGATCTCCGGAAACAGCGGCGTGTCGAGCGCGTGGCGGCGCGTGGCGTCGATCATGATGATGGTCGGCTCAGGGTGCCAGCGGTTCGCGGAAGCGCTCGTCGACGTCGATGCGGTAGCCGTTGGACAGCCGGTTGGTTTCGTTGGCCAGTGCCACGACGGCCATCATCTCGTTGAACATCGCCGGCGTCATGCCCTTGCTCGACGCGCTGGCCGTGTGCGACAGGATGCAGTACTCGCAATTGTTGGTGACCGACACCGCGACGTAGATCATCTCCTTGGTCAGCGGGTCGAGATGGCCGGGTCCCATCACCTCCTTGACCGAGTTCCAGATCCGCCGCAGCGTGGCCGGTTCATTGGCGAGGATCTTCCAGAAGTTGTTGATCCACTCGACCTTGCGCGTGGCGCGGATGTCGTCGTACACCGCGCGGACCTCGGGCGAGGCGTCTTCGTATTCGATCAGTGCAACGATGGCCATGGACTTCTTTCGCAGGCGGCGGCGACCGCCGCCCGATGGGTTATGGAAAGATACCGCGTGGCCGTGGGGCAATCGCGCCTCAGCCCGCGCTCCACGGCGTCTTCAGCCGGGTGAACTCCAGCCGGTAGTTGCTGCGCTCGAGATCGCTGGCGCCGGCCGCCTGCAGGGCCGGCACGAGTTCGCTGGCTGCGCCCTCGACATCGGGCACGCCGTTACCTTCGATCAGGACCACCCACGACGGCACCAGCGTCGTGGCCGCGCGCACCTTTCTCTCGGTGGTCTCGATGTTGCTGCCGGCGCGGTCGGCGATGCCGAGGTGCACGCCGGCGATGCCTTTGCGATAGGCAAGCGGCGGCAGCAGCCGGGTGCGCAATGCGCCGACCAGCGCGTCATGCGCGGCATCCGGCAGCGCGAAGCGCAGCGTCAGCATCACGCCGCCGCTGCCCACGCCATGCGTGAAGGTCACGCGGCAGATGGCGCGCGCGACGTTGCGAAAATGCGGCACCACCCGCTGCGTCCACGGCGTGGGCGCATTCAGCCGCTCGAGATAGTCCCGCCCGGTGAGCGTTTCGAGGCTGTCGGCTTCGTAGAGATTGAAATACTCAGGCCCGCTGCCGATCACCGCATAGCGGCGCCCGCGATGGAATCCCGGAATGCCCACGCGCTCGGGCATGTGCTCGCGGTTGTGCCACTCGTAAAACTCGTCGCGCGCGGCCGGCTCGATGTCGTGCCAGATCGCCACTGCGCCAAGGCCGGAGAGACTCAACGCCGTATCCGCGGATGAGTGGTGGCTGCCCTTGCAGGCTTCATGGCAAACGCTTCAGCGTGAGCGCAATGCGGCCGAGCGCGCCGAATTCGAAGTCGAGCGGCGCATCGACCGGAACATCGATGATGCCGTCGTACGAACCCGTGGTCACGATCTGGCCGGCGCACAGGTGATCGCCGCGGGTGGCGAGATAGTTGGCAAGCCACACCAGCGGATGCAGCGGATGGCCGTCGGGATGCTTGCCTTCCGCCGAGCGAATCACGGCGCCGCTGGCGCGGACCACAATGGGGAAGGCCTCCAGGTTCGATGCCCACGGCGCGGCAAGCGCCGGCCCCACGTACAGGCCCTGGTTGGCGATGAAGTCGGCCAGCAGCTCGGGATAGGAAACCGACTTCGGGTCGGCGTAACGGGGGCCGATCAATTCGAGCGCCAGGTGCGCGGTGCCCACCGCGGCGCGCACTTCGGCCTCGGTGTACGGCTGGGCGCGTGGCGGCAGGTCGCGCGCCATCACGAACGCAATCTCGGGCTCGACGCGAGCCAGCGTGCCGGTGACCAGCAGCGCGCAGGGCGACGCATGGTGAATCGTCGGCGCGAAGATCGGCGCGGCAATGATGGCCCGCGCCGCCGTGGGCACCGAGCACTTCCAGCCGCCTACCGGCAGCGCCAGCAGTTCCGCGGTCCGCATCTGGATGGCGATGGCATCGTCCACCGTCGCCGGGCGCGCCGCCTCATCGATGCGCGGTCCCGTGCGTCCCGCGCGCCTGGCGGCAACGAGGTACTGCGCGGCGGCTTCCTGGGCGGCGGTCAACATGACATGGTGTCCTGATCGGGGCGATGCCGGGCAGGTCCGGCGCGCGTCGATATTCTGGCATAGCTTCGGCGCGGGGCTGTCGGTTATGCTTGAACTTCCGTCTCCACTCGCGAGTGACCGTCCCGATGCCTACCCTTGACGCGCAATTGACGATGGCCGCGTGCCTGCCCGTGGATGCCGCGGATGCCATGCTGATCGGGCGCGCATGGGTGCCCGCGGTGAACGGGCCGGTGGTGGTGGCCGTGCGTGGCGACGACCTTGTGGATGTGTCTTCGCTCGCCCCGACGTCCAGCATGCTGGTGGAGCGACCGGATGCGGCGGCGCTCGTGCGTGCCGCCAAGGCGCTGCCGCGTGTCGACTCACTCGCGGCAGCCTTGCGCAACAGCGCCGAAGCAGGCCGCGACCCAACGCGCCCGTGGCTGCTCGCCCCCTGCGACCTGCAGGCCGTCAAGGCGGCCGGCGTCACGTTCGTGGCCAGCATGCTGGAGCGCGTGATCGAGGAGCAGGCCCGCGGCGACCCGTCGCGCGCGGAGACCGTGCGGCGCACGATCGTAGGCATCATCGGCGACAACCTGTCGAGCGTGCGCCCCGGTTCGCCGGAGGCGGCGCACCTGAAGGATGCGCTGATCAAGCAGAACGCATGGTCGCAATATCTCGAAGTGGGCATCGGCCCCGACGCCGAAGTGTTCACGAAGTCGCAGCCAATGTCGGCGGTGGGCACCGGTGCCGATATCGGCATCCATCCCAAGTCGGAGTGGAACAATCCGGAGCCGGAAATCGTGCTGGCCATCGACAGCACCGGCCGCGTGGCCGGCGCCACGCTGGGCAACGACGTCAACCTGCGCGACTTCGAGGGCCGCAGCGCGCTGCTGCTGGGCAAGGCCAAGGACAACAATGCGTCCACCGCCATCGGCCCGTTCATCCGGCTGTTCGATGACCATTTCACCATCGACGATGTGCGCCAGGCACAGATCACGCTGCACATCGCGGGCCCCGACGGCTTCACGCTCGACGGTCACTCATCGATGGCGATGATCAGCCGCGACCCGCTCGACCTTGCGGGCCAGGCGATCGGCGCGCATCACCAGTATCCCGATGGCCTCATGCTCTACCTCGGCACGATGTTCGCGCCGACCAAGGACCGGCATGGCCCGGGACAAGGCTTCACGCACGTCGTGGGCGATGTGGTGACGGTGTCCGCGCCGAAGCTGGGGGCGCTCGTCAATCGCGTCGAACACACCGATCGCATCGCGCCGTGGACCTTCGGCGCGGGCGCCCTCATGCGCAGCTTGGCGCTTCGCAAGCTCATCTGAAACGAACGGGATTCCCATCATGGCAGAACTCTTCAAGAACCTGATCAATGGCGAGTGGGTGGCCGGCGCCTCCGTGTCGGTCAATCGCAATCCGTCGGACACGGGCGACGTGGTCGGCGAGTATGCGCAGGCCGACGCCGAGCAGACGCGCGCGGCCATTGCCGCAGCGAAGAAGGCGTTTGTCACGTGGTCTACCGGATCGATCCAGGAGCGCGCCAACATCCTCGATCGCGCCGGCACCGAAATCATCGCGCGCAAGGACGAGCTGGGCGCGCTCTTGTCGCGCGAGGAAGGCAAGACGCTGCCCGAGGGCATCGGCGAGGCGATGCGCGCCGGCCAGATCTTCAAGTTCTTCGCCGGCGAAGTGGTGCGGCTGACTGGCGACAAGCTGCCGTCGGTGCGCCCCGGTGTGGACGTCGAAGTCACGCGCGAGCCGCTGGGCGTGATCGGCCTCATCACGCCGTGGAATTTTCCGATTGCCATTCCGGCGTGGAAGATCGCGCCGGCATTGGCGTACGGCAACACGGTCGTGTGCAAGCCGGCCGACCTCGTGCCCGGCTGTGCGTGGGCGATTGCCGACATCCTCGTGCGCGCCGGGCTGCCTGCCGGCGTGTTCAACCTCGTCATGGGCCGCGGTTCCGTTGTCGGTGAAGCGATGGTGAATCATCCGGACGTCACGGCGATCAGCTTCACCGGCAGCGTCTCCACCGGCCGCGCGCTCGCCGCCAAGGCCATCGCGCGGATGGCGAAGGTGCAGCTCGAGATGGGCGGCAAGAACCCGCTGGTGGTGCTGGACGATGCCGACCTCGCCACGGCGGTCAACGTCGCCGTGCAGGGTTCGTACTTCTCGACGGGCCAGCGCTGCACGGCATCGTCGCGTTTGATCGTCACCGATGGCATTCACGATCGCTTCGTCGCGGCGGTCGTCGAGAAGCTGAAGGTGCTGAAGGTCGACAACGCGCTGTCACCCGGCACGGAAATCGGCCCGGTGGTGGACCAGAGCCAGCTCGACCAGGACCTGAAGTATCTCGAGATCGGCAAGAACGAGGGCGCCACGCTGGCGGTGGGCGGCGAACGCCTGCAGCGCGCCACCGAAGGTTTCTACATGGCACCAGCGCTCTTCACCGGCGCCACCAACACGATGCGCATCGCGCGCGAGGAAATATTCGGCCCGGTGGCCGCGGTGCTGCGCGTCAAGAGTTACGACGAGGCGCTGGCGGTGGCCAACGACACCGAGTTCGGACTCGCTTCAGGCATCGTCACCACGTCGCTCAAACACGCGTCGCACTTCAAGCGGCATGCGGAGGCGGGCATGGTGATGGTGAACCTGCCTACCGCGGGTGTCGATTATCACGTGCCCTTCGGCGGCCGCAAGGGCTCGAGCTACGGCTCGCGCGAGCAGGGCCGTTACGCGGCGGAGTTCTTCACCACCGTCAAGACGAGCTACACGCAAGCCTGAGCAGTACACGCAGGCGCCCGCACGAGGCGCCGCGAAAGGAGACAAAGATGGGCATGAACCTGAACCGCCGCGACCTGCTCGCAGCCACTGCGGCCACCGTGCTGCCCGGGCTGGGGCAGGCCG
>JANNYI010000482.1:0-3778 GCA_031410015.1 Betaproteobacteria bacterium
GGCCCCCGCCTCGGTGGACCCCGCCCCCTAATCCCCGCCCGCTGCACCCCTCGCCCCCGCCTCGCATACGCCACGCCTTCGCCTCGCCTACGCCTACGCCTCGCCTATAAACGGGCCAGCGAATTGACCGGTCCCCAGCGGCCAAGCGTGTGCAGGCGCTCCGGTCCGAGACGATCCTGCAGCAATACCGGTGCCGGCGGTCCCGGCAAGCTGCCTGCCATGGCGGCGGGGGCCACCGTGGCAATCCCCGCGCGCACATCCTCGTCGTCGAGCGCATCGGCCAGCGCGGAAGCGTCGGCCCACACCGGCACACCGGCCTCGAGGTGCAGATAGATCAACCCCGTCGCCGGTGCGACGAAATTGAGCTGCGGCAAACGGCGTGCGCAAGCCGCGAGAAACGCGGTATTGCGGGTCGGCGCCAGCATGGCCGGGTCGGGATAAAGCGCCGCAGGACTCGTCGCATCCACATTCACCTTCCGGAAGCGTTCGATGTCGAGCATCGCCTTCACGTCCAGCACGTTCAGTTCGCCGTTCCAGCCGAAGGCCGCGGTCAGCGGCCGCTCGCCATAGGGCACCGTGTTGTCGAGAAATTCGCAATGCACGTCCTTGTCGCCGCGCAGCGCCCATGTGAAGAACAGCTCGGGCATGCCGGTGTAGGCGTCGATGTTGTGCGCCAGGATGTCGTCGACGGCCTTGTAGCGGCCCACGTCGAGGCCGCGCCGCCACGCGCGTTCGACAAGCGCTGCAGGCGGCGTCAGCATGAAGAACATGTAGACGGTATGACCGAAGCGCGTCAGGAGGTTGCTGCCCGCCTCGTTCGAGTCCGGCGCGAAGCTGTCGAAGCGGAAGCGGTCGATCAGGAGGTGCGTCGTGCCCACGGCCTGCGCCTTGCGCGCCATGTAGCGGTCGAGCTTCTGGTCGATGATCTGCAGCTCGTCGCCGGTGCATGCGCCGCCGTACTTGTAGGCGGCGCCCAGCGATGCGTAGTCCAGCAATTGCTTGCGCCAGATGTCGGGGCTGATCAGCGCAAAGTCGGCCCAGGTGACGCCGAGGCGCTGCGCCAGCGACTTCTGCATCGGACGCATCGTGCTCTTGCCGGCGGCCGAAGCACCCTTGGTGTTCATGATCACCGGCTGCGCCTGCAGCGGCAGCAGTGCGTAGCCTTCGCGCGCGGCCGCCTCCCGCACCAGCGGATCGATCAGGCGACCGATCTCGTCGCTGCCGTAGTCGTTGCAGGCGAGATTGGTGGCCACCGCAGCGATGAGTTCCGGCGTTCCCCACACTGCGCCGTGCCTGGAGAGCAGCGCCGCGACCACGCGCGCGAGCGCGCGGCAGGCCGCGCGGTGCAGCGGATCGGCCGCGGTGGCGCCCGCCGCTTCCCACGCCTGTACCGCCGCATCGGGCGATGCCGCATCCGCGTTGGCCGCCGCGCTTCCGGCGACGGGCGCAGCGCGCAGCAGGCCGAAGAAACGTCGCCCGGGCGGGGGCGCCGATGCCGGAGGGAACAGTCGCGCATCGAGTTCGGCGCGAATCGCGGTAGCCAGCTGCAGCCGCGTTGCCTCGAACGCGGCGACGATGTCGTCCATACGCGCATTCACGTGTCCGGTCAGGATGGCGCCGACCATCTTCCGGAAATTGATGCCGAGGTCTTCGACCCTGTCGCCGCTCGGGACGGACAGGTCCGCCGTGATGCGGATCAGGAGTTCGTGCAGCACGAGTCGCTGCGGCCGGAACGCCACCAGCTCGGCCACGTCGAAGCCCGTGAGGTCGCGTAGCTCGTCTGCGCCGGCGATCGACGTCGTGACATTCGCCGGACTGAAGATCGTCGCAAACGGCAGCACGTCGCGCGGGATGCGCGAGACGATCCCCGGGTTCCACGGGCCGAAGGTGGGAGGAGTATCCCCCCCGATGGGGGCTGCGCGCCCCTCCCCCCCAGGGGGGCGAGCGGCTTGGGGCGGCCCGGCGCCGCTTGGCTCCCCCCCGACGCGCGGCCCGGCGCCGCTCATCCTGAAACTACTTGATGAGGCCGGCGCCGCGCGCCCACTGATACTTGGCGCCGAGCACCGCCACCGGAATCTCGGTGGAATACGCGTACGCGGGAATGCCGTGGTCGTACAGGTACTCCGCCGCTTCCTCCACCTCGACGTCCCCGGCCAGCGACGCGACGACCGGCTTGGAGATGCCCTTGGCGCGCATCTCCTCCACCACCTCGACCATGATCTTCGCGAACACCATCGGCGGCGTCACGATCGTATGCCAGTAACCCAGGATCAGCGCGTGGATGCGCGGGTCCTCGAGGCCGAGGCGCACCGTGTTCTGGTACGTCTTGGGCGGCTCGCCGCCGGTGATGTCGACGGGATTGCCCGCCGCGCCGAACGGCGGAATGAATTTGCGGAACGCTGCATCGAGATCCGGCGGCATCGCCATCAGCGTCAGGCCATTGTCCACGCACGCGTCGGACAGCAGCACGCCCGAACCGCCGGCGCCGGTGATGATCACCACGTTCTCGCCCTTGGGGGTGGGCAGCTTGGGAATGCCGCGTGCGAACTCGAGCAGGTCGCGCAAGCTGCGCGCACGAATCACACCCGACTGCTTCAGCACGTCCTCGTAGATCTTGTCGTTGCCGGCAAGCGCGCCGGTGTGCGAACTGGCGGCGCGCGCGCCCATGCTGGTGCGACCCGCCTTCAGCATCACCACCGGCTTCTTCTTCGACACGCGCTTGGCCACTTCGGCGAACGAGCGGCCGTCCTTCAGGTCCTCGCAATGCTGCGCGATGATCTCGGTGTTGTCGTCCTGCTCGAAGAAAGTCAGGAGGTCGTCTTCGTCGATGTCCGATTTGTTGCCCAGGCCCACGATGGCGGATACGCCCATCTTCGCGGAGCGCGAGAAGCCGATGATCGCCATGCCGATGCCGCCCGACTGCGACGACAGCGCCGCCTTGCCCACGACGTCGTAGGCCGTGCAGAACGTGGCGCACAGGTTCTTCGGCGTGTAGTAGAAGCCGTAGATGTTGGGGCCCATCAGGCGCACGTTGTACTTGCGCGCGATGTCGACAAGCTCGAGCTGGCCTTCCATGTTGCCGGTCTCGGCAAAGCCGGACGGGATCAGGATGGCGCCGGAAATCTTCTTCTCGCCCACTTCCTTCAGCGCTGCCGCGACGAACTTGGCGGGGATCGCGAACACGGCGATATCGATGTCGCCCGGCACGTCCTTCACGCTCTTGAACGCGGGCAGGCCCATGATCGTGGTGGCGGAAGGATTGATCGGATAGATCTTGCCCTTGTAGCCGCCGTTGATCAGGTTCTTCATCACCGAGTTGCCGATCTTGCCGGCCTCGTCCGACGCGCCGATCACGGCCACTGCATCGGGCTTCATGATGTGGTTCATCTGCTTGACGATGTCGGCCTGGCTCGGCCGGTACCGCTCCACCGGCGGCGTGAAGTCGAGCACGATGCGCACGTCGGCGGCAATGGCGCCGGACTTCGACGCGAACACCGGATTCAGATCCATCTCCGACACTTCGGGAAAATCGGACACGAGCTGCGAGACGTTTTCGATCAATGCGGCGAGCGCATCGCGATTGACCGGGTCGCTGCCGCGCACGCCCTTCAGGATGGCCGCAGCACCGATGCCGTCCAGCATCGACAGCGCATCGTCCTTGGTGGCGGGTGCCAGCCGGAACGTGATGTCCTTCAGCACTTCGACCAGGATGCCGCCGAGGCCGAAGGCAACGAGCTTGCCGAAGGACTGGTCGGTGACGGCGCCGATGATCACTTCG
>JANNYI010000483.1:0-5765 GCA_031410015.1 Betaproteobacteria bacterium
CCGCGCGAACGCATCATGCATTGCCCCCATCGCGGCCTTCGAATGCTTGTCGCCGGCCTCGTTTCGCACATCCGCTCGCGCCGGAACGCGCAACGTCAACGAGCCCCCCATGTGCGGCATCGCGGGTTACGTCAGCTCCACTGATTTCGCGCCGGATGTTCTGGCGACGATGACGCGCTCGCTCGCGCACCGCGGGCCCGACGGCGAGGGCTTCTGGTCGGCGGGTCCGGCGCATCTCGGCCATCGGCGCCTTTCCGTCATCGATATCGAGGGCAGCCCGCAGCCGATGGTCACTGCCGACGGCAACGTCGGCGTCGTGTTCAACGGCGAGATCTACAACTTCCAGGCATTGCGTGCCGAACTCGCCGAGGGCGGCTATGTGTTCCTCACGGCGGGCGACACGGAAGTGCTGCTCGCGGGCTGGCTGGCGTGGGGCGAGCGCGTGGTGGAGCACCTGCGCGGCATGTTCGCGTTCGCGTTGTGGGACAACCGTACGCAGGCGCTCTTCGTCGCGCGCGACCACCTGGGCGTCAAGCCGCTGCACTATGCGTGGGACGGTCGCACATTTGTCTTCGGCTCGGAGTTGAAGGCCGTGCTGGCGCATCCCGCCGTGCCCGCCGACATCGATCCGGGGGCGCTCAAACTCTATCTCGAGTGCCAGTTCATTCCGGCGCCGCATTCGATCCATGCGCGGGTCCGCAAGCTGCCGCCCGCGCATACACTGAAACTTGAACGCGGCAGGATCGCCATCGCCCGTTACTGGAGCCCGGATTATCGGAGCAAGCTCGCGTTGTCCGATGCCGATGCCGAAGCTGCGCTGGAAGCTGAACTGCGCGCTTCGGTGCAGGGCATGCTCGTGGCCGACGTGCCACTGGGCGCCTTCGTGAGCGGCGGCATCGACTCCGGCCTGATCGCGGCACTGATGGCGGAGCTGGCCGGTGGCCCCATCGACACGTTCAACATCGGATTCGACGGCGGCGTCGCGGTCAGCGAGCATCGCGAGGCTGCGGCGGTCGCGAAGCACATCGGCAGTCGCCACCACGTGCTGATGCTCACACCCGACCATGTGCTGGACAGCTTCGACCGCTGGATGGATGTGTTCGACGAGCCCTTCGCCGACCAGGCCGCACTGCCCACGATGCTGCTGTCGGGCTTTGCGCGGCGCGAAGTCACGGTCGTGCTGACGGGCGAGGGCGCCGACGAGGTCTTCGGCGGCTACTCCAACTATCGCAAGCGCATCCGCGAGGAGCGGTTGACGCGCTGGCTCGCCCATCCCGCCTCGCCTCTGCCCGCGCTGGTGCGCGGACTGCCGGCCGGGCTGCGCAAGGACCGCCTCATGCGCAGTCTCACCGAGCCGCTGGCGCGGCGGTATCGGACGATTCCCAATGTGTTCGACGTCGTGTTGCATCCGGGGCTCTTCAGCCCTGCGTTTCTCGCGGCCACGGCGGCAGCGCCGGACGTGGGCGTCTTTGCGGCAGCGGCCTTCGCTGAAGCCGGGGACGCACCGTACCTTGATCGCCTGTTGCACGTCGATACGCGATTGTGGCTGCCGGATGATCTTCTCACCAAGGTCGATCGCGCCACGATGACGCACTCGCTGGAAGCCCGCGTGCCCTACCTCGACCATCGCTTCGTCGAGTTCTGCGCGCGGCTCGATCCGGAGCAGAAGATCCGCGGCAGGACGCACAAGCACATTCTGAAGCGCATCGCCGAACGGCACCTGCCGCAGGAGATCGTGCATCGCGGCAAGCAGGGTTTCGTCATGCCGCTGTCGGAGTGGCTGGCGGGACGGCTCGAGGGCGAGCTCGATCTTCACCTGGGCGCGCAGGGCCTCGGTCGCCGCGGGCTCTTTGCCGAAGGCGCGCTGCCGCGACTGCTGGGCGAGCATCGCAGCGGCCGTCGCAATCACGCCGGGCGACTGTGGGCACTCCTCATTCTCGAACGCTGGTTTGTCCGCTACGCGCCGCATTGGACGTGCCGGTGAAGCCGCTGTCCATCCTGCATACGGAGTCGTCGATCGGCTGGGGCGGACAGGAGATCCGCATCCTCACCGAGATGGAGGGCATGGCGCAACGTGGCCACCGCGTGCATCTTCTTACCGCCGCGTCGGCGGACATCCTTCCTGCTGCGCGCGAACGCGGGCTTGGCGTTGACGGATTGGCAATCGAAGCGAAGAAGTTGCCGGGCCTCATCGCGATGCGCGACTGGCTGGGACGCCATGGGCGCGACTTCGACGTGATCAACACGCACAGCTCCACCGATGCGTGGCTGGTGGCGCTTGCACGGTTGGCGCGCCGTGGCATGCCACCGGTCGTGCGCACGCGCCACGTGTCGACGCCGGTCAATACCTCGGCAACCACGCGCTGGCTCTACACCAGGGCGACCACGGAGATCGTCGTCACCGGCGAGGCGCTCAAGTCGCAGCTCGTGCGCGACAACGGTTTCGATCCGGCGCGGATCACGTCGGTGCGCACCGGCATCGACCTCGCGCGATACCGGCCGCTGGAACGTGCGGCTGCGCGCGTTGCGCTTGGTGTCGATGCCCGGCCTGCCGTCGCGATCCTGGCCACGTTGCGCGACTGGAAGGGCCACGACGAGTTGCTGGATGCCTGGGTGCTGCTGCGCGCACAGGTACCGGGTTGGCAGTTGCTGATCATCGGCGATGGTCCGCGCCGCGCGCACCTCGAAGGGCGCGTCGCGACGATGGGCCTTGCCGCCGATGTGCGCTTCACCGGCAACCAGAACGACGTGCCGGCATGGTTCGCCTGCGCGGACGTCGCGGTGCTGCCGTCCTGGGGCGACGAAGGCGTGCCGCAAAGCCTGATGCAGGCAGCGGCGTGCGGACTGCCGGTCGTGTCGACCACGATCGGGGCGATCGGCGAGGCGGTGCGGGACGGCGTGACGGGTTATCTCGTGCCGCCGCACGATGTTCCCGCGCTGACACAGGCGATGGCGCGGCTTCTGGCCGATGCGGGACTGCGCGCACGGATGGGTGCTGCCGCCCATGTCCATGCGCAGGAGAACTTCGGCATCGACCGCATGCTCGACGGCATGGAGCGCGTGTTCGGGCGCGTGGCGGGAGGGCGCGCCTGATGTGCGGCATCGGCGGCCATTTCGGCCGGCCCACCGGACCGGACGTGCGGGCGCGGATGATGGCGGCGCTCGCCAATCGCGGTCCCGATGCGCAACATCTCGCCGCGTTCGGGCACGACGGCACGCGGCTGTCCGAGTCCGCGCTGGCGCCGCACGGGCTGGTGCACGCGCGGCTGTCGATCATCGATCCGCGGCCCGAAGCCGACCAGCCCTTCGGCACGGACGACGGCGCGGTATGGATCTGCTACAACGGCGAGGTCTACGGCTGGAAGGAGGATGCCGCGCAGTTGCAGGCGCAGGGCGTCAATTTTCGCACGCGGTCGGATACGGAATTCATCCTGAACGGCTACGTGGCGTGGGGTATCGAAGGCCTGCTGCCCCGCCTGCGCGGCATGTTCGCATTTGCGCTGGTGGACTTTCGCACCCGCCGCGTCCACCTCGTCCGCGACCGCCTGGGGTTGAAGCCGCTCGTGTACGCCCACCACGACGGCGCGCTGGCCTTCGGGTCGACCGTGCGGAGTGTGCTGCCGTGGCTGCCGCGCGCCGCGCGCGGTTTGGCGTCCGCGTCCATTGATGCCTATCTCGCGCATCGGTACGTGCCGGCGCCGCGCACGATCTTCTCCAACATCGCGCGCCTGCCCAACGGGCATCGCCTCCAATATTCACTCGATGACGGTGCACTGACCGAGCATCGCTACTGGTCGCCGCAGCCGGTGGCCGCGGACGACTGCGGCCGGCTGCTCGACGAGGCGATCGAGTTGCGGCTCGTCGCCGATCGGCCACTGGGCATCTTTCTCTCCGGCGGCATCGACTCCGGCACGATCGCGTGTCGTCTGGCCGCCACCGGACATGCTGGCCTCACCTCGTTCTCGGCGGCGTTTCCCGGCTCGTCGTTCGACGAAAGCGCGGAAGCGCGCGCCACCGCGGAAGCGCTCGGCCTCGCCAACGAGAGCATTGCGGTGCCGACCACGCTCGGCAATGACTTTGCCGGCATCGTGGCGGCGCTCGACGAACCATTCGCCGACCCGTCGTCCTTCCCCACGTGGTACCTGGCGCGCGGCACGGTGCCGCATGTGAAGGTGGTGCTGGGCGGCGACGGGGGCGATGAACTTTTCGCCGGCTACAAACGCATCGCCAAGCACCTGCGCAACGCGTGGCGCGGCGACTTCACATTGCCGCTGCCGACGCTGCCCGCCGCCGGCGCCAAGGGCTGGCGCAAGATCGCGGGCGAGCTGTCGATGACCTGGGAGGATGCCTACGCGCTGCGTTTTTCCGGCCTGACACCCAACCAGCGCCGGCTGCTGCAGCCGGCCATGCCCACGTTGCCTGCACATTACTGGCGCGCGCCCGATCTCGCGGCGACGTCGCGCGAGGACCGGCTGCTGCGCTGGGACTTCGCCAACTACCTGCCGGAGTACGTGCTGCGCAAGGCCGACCTGATGACGATGGCGCACGGCCTCGAGCTGCGCGCGCCGCTGCTCGACCATCGCTTCGTCGAGGCCATCCTCGCGCTGCCGTCGGCGCAGCGCTTCACCACGCCTCCCAAGCGCTTTCTCGCGGCATTGGCGCCGGACCTGGAGCGCCTGGGCGCGTTCGCGCGCAAGAAGCGCGGCTTCAACCCGCCCCTTCGTGGCTGGCTCGACGGCGATCTCGCGGCGCGCCTGCCGCCGCTCGCTTCTTCGCTGGAGCGCCTGACCAACGGCCAGATCGCGGCGGCGGGAACGGAGGCGATCGTGGCCGCCTACCGGCGCGCGCCGGGATTGGCCGAGCAGGTGCTGTCGCTGGTGATCCTGGACGAGAGCCTGCGCCAGCTCGAAGCCGAGGTCGCCGTTGGCGGGTAGCCGCGGACCGCTGCGCTTCGTCAGCGTGGCGCTGGCGTTGGCCCGATGGGGCATCGTTCGCCGCCGCCCCGCGGCGCCGCGACGGATTCTGGTGCTGCATCACCTGTTGCTCGGCGATACGCTGATGCTGACCATGCTGCTGGCGAAGCTGCGTGGCGTGTACCCGGCTGCCGCGATCGTGATGACGACGCCTCGCGCCTTGGTGCCGCTATACGCCGGCTGGCCATTCGGCGTCGATGTGCACCCATTTGATCCGCGCGATCCCGCGACCTTCTGGCCGCTGCTGCGGCAACCGCGCTTCGATCTGGCGATCCTGCCGGCCGACAACCGCTGGTCGTGGCTGGCGCGCGCGATCGGCGTGCGCTGGATCGTCGGCATCGCGGGCGATCGCCCGGCGCGCAAGAACTGGCCGGTGGACGAACTGGTCCCGTATTCGGCGGCGCCGACCCCGTTCTGCGCCACGGCTGCGGAGCTGGTCGCAGGACCACCACCACCGCCCTATCGCGTGGCGGACTGGCCCGCGCCGGCGGCGTCCGGCGCACCGGACTTCGGCACAGCGTATGCGGTGCTGCATGTCGGCGCGAGTTCGGTGCTGAAATTGTGGTCACCGGAGCGCTGGCGCGCGCTTGCGCAGTGGCTCGAGGGCCGTGGCATGCGCGTCGTGTGGAGCGCCGGCCCGGGTGAGGCCGCGATCGTCGAGGCCATCGACGGCGGATCGTCGCGCGCCCGGATCCTCGGCACGCTGTCGTTGGCGACGCTGTGGTCCGTACTCGCTAAGGCACGCCTGCTCGTTTGCCCCGACACCGGCATCGCGCATCTCGGGCGTGTCGT
>JANNYI010000484.1:0-2072 GCA_031410015.1 Betaproteobacteria bacterium
GCGCTCGACACCGGGCGCCTCGTGGGCTGGAGCCGCACCGGCCGCGGCTTTGCGGTCGCGTTCCAGGGCTCCCGGCCCGGCCCGTTTCCGTTGCAGCCTGTCTGCCGCTTCTACATTCCACCGCAGCACGGCGACTCGCACTTCTTCTCGGCCTCGCCCGCGGAGTGCAGTGTCATCCTGGGCAAGATCGGCACCGACCCCAATTACTCGGGCTACGTCTACGAATCGCCCAACGTCTTCATGCTCACGCTGCCCGATCCGGTCACGGGCGCGTGCCCCGGCAGCACCGTTCCCGTCTACCGGCTGTGGAACCAGCGCGGCGATTCCAATCACCGCTACACGACCGATCCGGGCATCAAGTCCTGGATGCTCGCCAAGGGCTACGTCGCCGAAGGCTACGGTCCGGATGCGGCCAGCATGTGCTCGCCCGCCACGGTGCTGGTCGACGCACTGACGCGCGCGTCGGGACCTACGCCATTCGCTCCGGGCTGCGAAGGCGTGCCTTCAGGCAGCGCGACGTTCGCCGCGGGCGCCGAGGTCGAGCCCTACCTCGCGATCAATCCCGTCAATCCCAACAACATGATCGGCGTGTGGCAACAGGATCGCTGGACCAATGGCGGTTCGCGCGGTGTGGCCGGTGCGTATTCGATGGATGGCGGCGGCACGTGGACCAAGGTCACGGCCCCATTCTCGCGCTGCTCCGGCGGCAACGCGGCCAACGGCGGCGACTACGAGCGCGCCACCGACCCGTGGGTGAGTTTCAGCCCGGACGGCACCGCGCACCAGGTCGCGCTGGCGTTCAACAGCCAGACCAACGCCGACAACGCGATCCTCGTCAGCCGCTCCACGGACGGCGGACGCACGTGGAGCAACGCGATCACCGTGCGCCTCGACGGCGCGCAGGCCTTCAATGACAAGGAAGCGATCACCGCCGACCCGACGGACGCGCGCTACGTCTACGTCGTCTGGGATCGCCTGGCCGGCAACAACGGACCCACGTGGTTCGCGCGCACGGTCAACGGCGGCGCGACGTGGGAACCCGCGCGCGAGATCTACAACCCCAGCGCCACCGGCCAGACGATCAACAACCAGATCGTGGTGCTGCCCGACGGCACGCTCGTCCTCTTCTTCACCGAGATCGCCGGCGCCGGTCCGCAGCTGCGGATCATGCGCTCCTCCGACAAGGGCGCCACGTGGTCCGCGCCGATCACCGTCGCCGCGCAGCAGAGCATCGGCACCGTCGATCCCGAGACCGGCACGGCGATTCGGGACGGTTCGATCCTCGGCGCGATTGCCGCAGGGAAGAACGGCACGCTGGCCGTCGTGTGGCAGGACGCGCGCTTTGCCGGCGGCGCGCGCGACGGCATCGCATTCGCGCGCTCGACGGACGGCGGGCTCACGTGGTCGGCGCCGGTGCGCGTGAACGGCAACCCCGCGGTGCCGGCCTTCCTGCCCACGGTCGCGATCCGCGACGATGGCGTCTTCGGCGTCTCGTACTTCGACTTTCGCGGCAACACTGCCGACCCCAACACGCTGCCCACCGATACCTGGCTTGCGACATCGAACGACGGCGTCACGTGGCAGGAGCGCGCCGCGGCGCCAGCGTTCGACTACGCGACCGCACCGCTGGCGGGCGGCAGCTATTTTCTCGGCGACTACTCGGCGCTGGTCGCGGCGGGTACCACGTTCGTGTCCTTCAACGGCCGCACGACCGGCACGACGGCGACCAATCGCAGCGACATCTTCGCCACGCTGCAGCCGGTGCCGCTGGCGGCCACACCATTTGCCAAGTCGATGCTCGCCGCAACGGCGCCGCCGCTGCCGATGACACCGGAATTCAGCGAACGCCTGTCGGCCAACGCGCGGCGCGTCGTGGCGCAACGGATTCCGGAAGGCATCCTGCCGGAGCGCCGCGACGCGAACCAGTCCGACTAGACCAGCGTGACCTTGCCCGTGGCGATGTCGTAGATGGCCGACACGACGTCGATCCTTTTCGAAGCAAAGGCCTGCTGCATGATCGGCGGCGACGTCTTGATCCGGTCGGCCTGGCGGCGCGCATTTTCCGCGATCGC
>JANNYI010000485.1:0-1324 GCA_031410015.1 Betaproteobacteria bacterium
CACGCCGAAGGATTTTTTCGTGGTGATCGCGAACCGCACCATGTTGTCGCGGTCGCGCTGCGTGCTCTTGCGCTCCAGCCAGGCCAGCGCGGCGTCGACGTCGGCGGCGCGGCTCACAGATACCGGATCCAGTCAGGCACGAGCGTTTTGAACGCCGGCGTGTTGGCCTTGAACGCCTTGCCGGCGCCGAGCGTCACCAGACAGCGATCCTTGGCGAGCCACTTCATGAGGCCGGCCGGGTCGGCGATCTCCATGGACGCCACGTCAGGCCGCACCTTGGCGCCGAGATGGAAGATGAGTTGCAACGTGTCGCGCGACCGCAGGTTCACGGTGGCGAAGTATGCCGTCGTGCGAAAGCTGGGCGCGTTCCACTTCACCCCTTCGCCGATGTCGGCGCTGACGCCGAGGATGATGTCGCGCACCGCCACGATCTCGGCCTTCAGCGGATGATCGAGCGCCGCGAGAAACGCGACAACCCCCGGGTCCGCCCGCGTGCGTGCGATCTTCGTTGTCATCCCACCGTCTCAAGCAATGTGTCGAGCAAGGTGTAGCCGTGCTCCATCCCGTCGGCCATGCCGCTCCCGAGCGCGCCGTCGCGGGCTTCCTTGGAGGCGTACTGCACGGTCATCGCCATGGTCGTCTTGCCGTTCTGTTCGTTGAGGCGGGTTGTGACCAGCGTTTCCCCGCCCGTCCAGTCGTCGTCGAACACCTCGTTGTGCACGATGCGGTCCGGGCGGTCGATCTCGCGATAGACGCCGCCGATCCCCATCTCGGCGCCGTCGTCCTTCTTCCAGACGTAGCGAAACGTGCCGCCGACGCGCAGGTCGATCTCGCACACCGGCATGGTCCAGCCGGGCGGGCCCAGCAGCCATTTGCGCACGAGGTCGGGTTTCGTCATGCAGTCGAACACCATGTCGCGCGATGCGTTGAAGCTGCGGGTGACCAGCAGTTCGCGATCGGTGGGTGTGGTGATTTCCATTTTTCCGGCGATCATGGGTGTCTCCTGATGTTTGAATTCAGCCGGCGTAGGCCTTGTCCAGCGCGGCGATGTCGAGCTTCTTCATCTGCAGCATCGCCTGCATGACGCGCTGCGCCTTGGCGCGATCGGCGTCGCCCAGGTAGCGGCCGAGCGCGCGCGGAATGATCTGCCAGGACAGGCCGTACGGGTCCTTCAGCCAGCCGCACTGGCTTTCCTGGCCGCCGTTGGCGGTGAGCGCGGTCCAGTAGTGGTCCACTTCGTCCTGCGTTTCGCAGCTGACAAAGAGCGACACCGCCTCGGTGAACTTGAAGTGCGGGCCGCCGTTCAGCGCCATGAACTCCTGGC